>JANQJT010000099.1 GCA_028281485.1 Phycisphaeraceae bacterium | reverse complement strand
CAGACGGGGTCTTCGGGTCGCTGGTGGGTGATGCGCAGGTCGTTGCCGAGGTCGGGGTGCGTGCGACGGATGAGGTTGTCGACGGCCTGGCGGAGGGTGAGCACGTGGTCGTCGACGTCGAAGGGGTCGACGGGGTTGGCCCGCAGCGCGTCGGTTTCGTGGAACGTCTCCGTGGTCGTGCGGGTTTCACGGGTGCGGGGCGTGTCGGTGCTGATGCCGCGACGGGAGACGGTGAGTTCTTGTTGACCGGCCAGCGAGAGCTTGCCCCAGTGGACTTCGTGTTCGCTGAGCGTGTTGCGGACGGACAGGAGTGTGAGCTGATGGGTGGGCTGATCGGGTGCGACGGTGCTGATGGTGAGGTCGGCGAGTTTTTCGGCGGCGGGTCCGTGCAGATCGGCGATCGCCGCGAGGGTGATGCGCGTTGCGCCGGGCGCGATGTGCCCGTCGCGCAGGACGATCTTGTCGGCGCGAGCGAGCGGCGCGGCGGTGAGGCAGATCAGGATGGCGAGGACCGTGTTACGCATTATCGATTAGAACCGCCTGAGGTTGGCGACCACCTGCAGGGCCTGGTCGGCGGCCTGGATGGTCTGGCTGTTGAGCTCGAAGGCACGCTGGGCCTTGATCAGTTCGACCAGCTCGCTGACGGGATCGGTGTTGGAGGCTTCGAGGAAGCCCTGGAGGAGTGTGCCCAGGCCCTGCTCGCCGGGCGTACCGGCGGCGGGGGGACCGGAGGATTCGGTCTGGACGTAGACGTTGTTGCCGATGGGCCGCAGGCCCTTGGGATTGATGAAGGCGGTGACGTCGATCTGTCCGACGCTGGCGGGGGTGGGCGAGCCGGGCTGGGTAACCAGGACGTTGCCGTCGGAGCTGATCTCGACGCTGGTGGCGTCGGCGGGAATGGTGGGTGCGCCGATGAGCGCCGGGCCGTCTGAGTTGCCCAGGACGATGGCGCCTTCGGAGTTGACGAAGAAGTTGCCGTTGCGTGTGTAGCCGATGCCGTCGGCTTCGTCTTCGAGGATGTCGACGGCGAAGAAGCCGTTGCCCTCGATCATGATGTCGAGGGGTTGGCCGGTCTCGATGGGCGAGCCCTGGGTGAAGTCGAAGTCGGTGTTGGCGATCTTGACGCCGAGGCCGACGCTGATGCCGGCGGGGCGCTGGTCGCCGTTGGCGTTTTCGACGCCTGGCTGCGCGAGCTCCTGGTAGAGCATGTCCTCGAAGTTGACGCGAGCGCTCTTGAAGCCGGTGGTGTTGGCGTTGGCAAGGTTGTTGGCGATGACGTCGATCTGTGTGGACAGCGCGTCGAGGCCGGTCGCTGCGGTATGGAGTGCGGTTACTGCCATGGCTTATCCTTTAGCTGACCCTGCCGAGCACGGTGGCGGCCTGCTGCATGATGGTGTCGTGGTACCGGATCATGTTGGCGTTGTTGTTGATGGCGCGAGAGGCCTCGATCATGCCGACCATCTCGCGGACGGGATCGACGTTGGCTTCTTCGAGCCAGCCCTGAACGATGCGGCCGGAGGCGGGTGTCTTGGCGGCGAGTGTGGCGTCGGCGGCGGTGTACAGGCCGTAGCCGACGTGCTGGACGGTCTTCTCAGCACCGGTGGTGGAGACCACGCGGAGCTGTGCGACGACCTGGTTGTTCTGCCGGATGGCGCCGGTGGTGTCGATGGTGGCGGCGAGGGCGCTGTTGAGCTGGATGGGCTGGTTGGCGTCGTCGAGGACGCGGTGGCCGCCGGTGGTGGTGATGAGGTTGCCTTCGGTGTCGAGGGTGAGTCGGCCGTCGCGTGTGAGGCGGGTGACGGCTTGGCCGGCGTCGTCGGTGGCGCGGACGGCGAGGAAGCCGTCGCCCTGGATGGCGATGTCCAGATCATTGCCGGTGCGTCGCAGGGCGCCGTCGCGGATGTCCAGTTGGGTGGGCGCAACGAGGGTGCCACCGCCGAGTCGGTCGAGCAGCTTGTCGGCGAGTTGCATATCGGCACCGGGCCTGGCGGACTCGGCGGAGCGCTGGCTGTAGGCGGCTAGGTCGCGCTTGAAGCCGACCGTGGACGCGTTGGCCAGGTTGTTGGCAATGACGTCCTGGCGATTCATGCCCGTCAGGACGCCTGAAGCAGAGAGGTAGAGGCCGTAGTTCATCGGATCACCTCCTTGTGATCCGTGCGCGGCGGGCGCGGAACAAGGGCCTCATGGGTCGATCCGTCGACCCTGGTATCCTCCAAAGGAGTCTCCCCCGCCATTTGGGCGCGGTGCATGGCGGCGGCCATGCGTGCCAAACGGAGTATGGCGGCCCCGGGGTTGGGGTCGCCTGCGTTCGTAATGATCTGATTCCAGCTTCTCGACATCGGTGCCTCCATGCACGCACAGTCGAGTCCACGCGCGTGGACTGTCTCGCCGAACCAATCGCAAGGGTGGTGCCGATTCGATGGGTTGGCGTGCCAAAGGGGCCAAAGCGCGTGTTTTGGGCCGATAACGCGGAATTATTTGTTTCAGAAGATTGGATGCGTGTTGGGTCGGTGGAACGATGCAGCGCAAGAGTTGCCGTTGGCCGGAACGAATTGCGCCCGAGGGTGCGCGACAATTGCCGGGGCGACGGACGGGGGTGTGGGTCTTACAATGTGCGGCTCGCTGAATACGCGGTTAACGGAGTTGTGAAGTGTTCTCACCGATCGAAGAGATTCTGGCAGACCTGCGGGCCGGGAAGATGGCGGTGCTGGTTGACGACGAGTCGCGCGAAAACGAGGGCGACCTGATCTGCGCCGCTGAGTTTGTGACCGACCAGGTGGTTAACCAGATGACGAAGATCGGTCGGGGGCTGCTGTGCGTGGCGCTGGAGGGGGCGATCTGCGATCGGCTGGAGTTGATCCCCCAGAGCGGCACGAACACCAGCCAGATGACCACGGCCTACACGGTGACGGTGGACGCCCACGATCGTCACGGCATCACGACGGGCATCTCGGCGTCGGATCGGTCAAAGACGATTCGATTGCTGGCCAATCCGACGGCGCGGGTGGATGATTTCGCCCGGCCGGGCCACATCAACCCGCTGCGTGCCCGTGATGGGGGCGTGCTGGTGCGAACGGGTCAGACCGAGGGCAGCGTGGATTTGTGCCGATTGGCGGGGTTGCAGCCGGCCGCGGCGATCATCGAGGTGATGAACGACGACGGGACGATGGCGCGGCTGGGTGAGCTGCAGGAGGTTTGCCGCCGACATCACCTGAAGATGTGCAGCGTGGCGGACGTGATCGCGTATCGGATCGAACGAGAACAGCTGGTCGAGCGGATCGACGAGGTGCCGCTGGAAACACCGCAGGGCACGTTTAACCTGATCGCGTACCAGAGCCGGGTGGACCCGCTGCCGCACGTGGCGTTGACGCTGGGGCGCGTGGGCAAGGAAGAGATCGACGAGCCGGTGCTGGTGCGGATGCACAGCCAGGACTTGTTGGGTGATGTGTTCGGCGACATGACTAGCAGCTCGGACCAGATGCTGCACAAGTCGATGGCGCGGATACAGGAAGCCGGTGAGGGCGCGATCGTTTACATCCGACAGGACGGGATGGGGACGGGATTGTTGAAGCGATTGCAGACGCTGCATATCGACTCGGGCGCAACGCCGGAGCTGAAGAACGTGTTGCACAAGTTCGACTACGGCGTGGGGTCGCAGATCCTGCGTGATTTGGGCCTGAAGAAGATGCGTTTGCTGACCAATCACCCGCGGACGCTGCACGGCCTGGAGGGGTTCGGCCTGACGATCGAATCGCACGAAACGCTGGATTAGTGCTGGGGGTATTGCGAGTCGGCGGGATCGGGGGGATCGAAGTCGAGTTGTTCGTCGGGGTTTTTGGGCCGGGCCTGGGTGTGCTGGGCGGGCTGGACGGACGGTGGCGTGGCTGGGGGCTGGGCGGTGGTGTCGGTGTCCTGGAGGAGGGGCGCGATGTCACCGACGCGTTTGCCGACGTTTCGTCCGATATGCTCGGCCCCCTCGATACCGAGAGCGAGGATTTGGGCGAAGAAGCCGCGTCGATCAACCGATACCTCACTATCGGCCGATGAATCAGGCTGGGCGGGCTGATCGGTTTGCGGATCGAACCGCTCCGAAGGATCGGGCGTAGGTTTGCTTGGATCGGACATAGTTGGTGGTTCCGTCGGCAGTGGCTATCCTAGTTGCCCCAACGGTGAAAAGCCAAAAGAGGACAGAAATGAAGCGTTTATTCCTGATTGCGTGTGTGAGTGTGATGCTGGCCGGCTGCCATTCCTGGACGAAGTCGGGCTGGCCCTACAACGAGAGTAAGGACTGGCACGCGTTCGACAGTTCGACCCAGGTTCCCAAGAACGTGACGCTGTACGACAGCGTCACGGGTGAGGAACTGATCACGTGGGAGATTCCCGCGGGCTACACGCTGAAGGTGATGTTCGAGCACGAAGACGGCTTCTTCTTCTCGCAGGAATCGGCGCCGGCGCCGCAGGCGGTGAAGTGGTCGTTCATCGGGCCGGACACCTCGTACCTCAAGCACTTCCCCAGCCGCGCCGGTTACGCCGACGACCGCATGGAGCTGCCGGGCAACCCGGTGCGCATGGCGGTGACGATTCGCGATACGCCCGAGCTCACGGCGTACCCCCCCGCCGAGGTCGAGCCTTACGAGCCGACGGCGCCCACGACGCAACCGGCCGCGCAAGAGAACGTGCGCACCGAAGAGGAAGTCGAGATCATCGAGTCGCAGTCCTGATGTGACGTGACCACGGCGAATCATTGAAGCACAAGACCCGGTCACAGACCGGGTTTTTTTGTGCGCGCGGTGTGCCGTGAGTGGGGCGCGAGACGCTGCGCGTCGCGGTTGTGGGAGTCTTAATGATTAAGACGGTGTGTGAAGATGGCTAAGGGTGGGAAGCGGGGTGTTTGTACGTCGGCTACAACTGTTGGGCTGTGATTAACGTAACGGAATTAACGTTTGTAGGAGGCATTTTCAGGTTGCAGCGGGCGGATCGAACCCTCATATTACAAGGGCATACAGCTTGGGAGATCAGATGACAGACCCGTACGGTTCAGATCAGGAGTGGCGGGCGGACACCTCGTCGAACGATGCGGTCGTGCGTCAGTCGCTGCCGCGTTGGCGTGTGGTGTTGCACGATGACGAGGTATCGGATCGCCCGAGCATGATTAACGCGATCACACAGTGCACGCCCTTGAGTCACGCGGCTGCGACGCAGCGCGTGCTCGCGGCGCACGTGGACGGCACGTCGCTTCTGTTGAACGTGCACCGAGAGTTGGCCGAGCTGTATTACGTGCAGCTATCCAAGCGCAACCTGATCGTGACCATCGAGCCGGATATCGACACGTCGATGTGATCGGTTCGGCTACTTCTTACTGTTGCAGATAGGGGTTGGTGGCGCGTTCGCGGCCGATGGTGGATGCCGGTCCGTGGCCGGGATAGATGCGCACGTCGTCGGGCAGCGTCATGAGTTGATCGTGGATGGATCGCATCAGCGTGGCGCCATCGGAGTGGGGGAAATCGAATCGGCCGATGCCGGAGGCGAAGAGGGTGTCGCCGACGAGTGCCTGGTTCGAGGGCGCGTGGTAGAGGGTGACGCCGCCGGGGCTGTGGCCGGGGGTGTGTCGGACTTCGAAGATTTGGCCGGCGAGGGTGAGGGTTTGGCCGTGGGTAAGAGTGCCGGTGGACTGTGGGGCGATGACGGGCTGGCCCCACATGGCGGAGAGATTGTTGACCGGGTCGGTGAGGTAGGAGGTCTCGGCATCGTGGATGAGGATGGGGATGTCGGGCCAGGTGTTGTGGATCCGTTCGAGACCGCCGATGTGGTCGAGGTGGGCGTGGGTGAGGAGAATGTGGGTGGGATTGAGGTTTTGTTTTTGGATGGCGGCGATCATGGGCTGGGGATCGAAACCGGCGTCGACGATCCAGCAATCGGTCGAATCGGCGGCGGTGACGAGGTAGCAGTTGGTCTGCCAGTCGCCCAGGGCGAAGGTTTCGATGTGGATTGAGGCGGTCATGGGGCCGATGATAGCAGAAGAAACGTGTTTGATTCGCTGAAATGACGTTGTATAATTTTGCCGTTATGACCAACAGCATCATCATCGCCGAGATTATTATTACTCCTTCGCGTGGGCGGTAGGATCGGCGGTGATCGTAGACTGACACAAGCCAACCCTGCCACCGGCGGGGTTTTTTGTTGCCCCCCGGCGGCGCATGAAAGAGACCAAGGCCATGTCCGAAGACAACCGACGCATCGAGATCTACGACACGACGCTGCGTGACGGCACGCAGGGCGCGGGGGTGAGCTTCTCGCTGAACGACAAGCTGAAGATCACACGCGCACTGGACGCGATCGGCGTGGACTACATCGAGGGCGGCTACCCGCTGAGCAATCCGAAGGACGTGGCGTACTTCGAGTCGGTCGCCGAGATGGACCTGGCTCACGCGAAGGTGTGCGCGTTCGGGATGACGCGTCGCAAGGGCATGGCCGCAAGCGACGATCCGGGCATGCGGGCGCTGGTCGAGGCGGGCACGCCGATCGTGACGATCGTGGGCAAGACGTGGGACCTGCACGTCGACGAGGTGCTGCGTGTGGATCGCCAGGAGAACCTGGACATGATCCGCGAGTCGGTGGCGTATTGTGTGAGCGAGGGGCGCGAGGTGTTTTACGACGCCGAGCACTTCTTCGACGGCTACGAGGCGAACCCGGAGTACGCGCTGCAGACGCTGCGTGCGGCGGTCGAGGGCGGCGCGACGCGGCTGGTGGCGTGTGACACGAACGGCGGTTCGCTGCCGGAACGCGTCCAGCGCGTGCTGGGTGAGGTGAGCGCGGCGCTGGGGCCGGACGTGAGGCTGGGCATTCACACGCACAACGACACGGGCTGCGCGGTGGCGAACTCGCTGATCGCGGTGCGCGGCGGCGCGGTGCAGGTGCAGGGCACGATCAACGGCATCGGCGAACGCTGCGGCAACGCGGACCTGACCACGGTCGCGGCGAACCTGTCCATCAAGTACGGGTATCCGTGCCTGGCGCATACCAAAGCGATGCAACAGCTGACCGAGTTGAGTCGTTTCGTTTACGAGCTGGCGAACATGAACCTGCGCGAGAACCAGCCTTACGTGGGCACGGCGGCGTTTGCGCACAAGGGCGGGATGCACGTGCACGCGGTCAACCGCGTGGCGCACAGTTACGAGCACGTCGAGCCGGAGTCGGTCGGCAACACACGACAGATCCTGGTCAGCGAGCTGTCGGGCGTGAGCAACGTGCAGGCGCTGCTGGGTGAGAAGTTCGACATCCAGAGCGACAGGGAAGTGATGCGCAACGTGCTCAACCGCGTGCAGGACCTGGAGAACGCGGGCTACCAGTTCGAGGCGGCCAACGCGAGCTTCGAGTTGCTTGTGCGCAGCGAGCTGGGCAGGCGTGCGGAGTTCTTCGAGCTCGACCACTACCGCACGGTGATCCTCAAGACCAACGGCGGCGAGCCGGTGACCGAGGCGACGGTGAAGGTGCTGATCGGCGACGACGTCGAGCATCACGTCTCGGAAGGCGACGGCCCGGTGAACGCGCTGGATGGGGCGCTTCGCAAGTGCCTCGAAGGCCACTACCCGGAGCTGGAGCGTGTGGAGCTGCGTGACTTCAAGGTGCGCGTGGTCAACGCCTCGGACGGCACGGCGGCCAAGGTGCGCGTCGTGGTGGACTTCGCGATCGTCGACCCGGACCACGCCGACACGTATTTCAGCACGGTGGGTGTGAGCGAGAACATCGTCGAGGCGTCGTGGGGGGCGCTGATCGACGCGTTCGAGTACTTCCTGCTGAACGCGGGCGCCGAGGTCGTGGGGTAAGGCGCGGATCGGTAAATACGCATCTGTGTGAAACAACCATTGACGCCGACGGCGTTGCGGACGTACGCTTGGGGCATGAGTCAGTCGACACCGATGCAATCTTTGTTTGAGGAGGCCGACGCGCAGTTCATGGCGTTCGGCGAGGGGTGCGCGGTGGTGGCGATGCACGACGTGCTGGAGATGGAGTACGCGCCGATCCGCAAGGCGGTGGGTTTGATGGATTGTCCGCACCGCGCGCTGATCGAGTTGACGGGCGCGGATCGGCTGGACTTTTTGCATCGGCTGACCACCAACGACATGAACGCCATGAAACAGGGCGAGGTGCGGCGGACGATGCTGCTGGGCGCCAAGGGGCGGATCCAGTCGGACATGCTGGTGGCACAGGACCACGAGAAGACGCTGATCGACGTGGACGCGATCTCGGCGCAGACCGTGCTGGACGAGCTGGACGCGATGCTGTTCGGTGAGGACGTGCAGATCGTGGACCGCCGCGAGACGTATCACCGCGTGTCGTTGCACGGACCCAACGCGTTGAACGTGCTGGCGCGGTTCGGCGACAAGGGGTTCGATCCGACGGTGCCGTTCGAGTACCAGGAGCTACAACTGGGGATGATCCTGACCGATGTGCTGCGCTGGGACGAGTGCGGCGCGCGGGGGTATCACCTTTGGACGATCCGCGAGCACGCGCCGGTGCTGTGGCGGGCGCTGGTCGAGGCGGGCGAGGGTGAGGGGATCTACCCGCTGGGCTGGCTGGCGTACAACATCGCGCGGATCGAGGCGGGGGTGCCGCTGTTCATGATCGACTACGGCACGGATACGCTGCCGGGTGAGACGGGACAGCTGGACGAGGCGGTGAGCTTCACCAAGGGGTGCTACCGCGGGCAGGAGGTGGTGGCGCGGATGCGCGACATCGGTCACCCGTCGAAGTTGCTGGTGGGGTTCGACGTGGTGGAGTCGGATCGGCTGCCGGTGGCGGGGACACCGATCTACGACGAACCGCGGGGCAAGGCGGTGGGCGCGGTGACCAGCAGCACGCCGTCGCCGATGCGCGGGGGCAAACCGATCGGGATCGCGATGGTCAAGTGGGACCTGCGCGATGCGGGCACGCGTCTGAGCGCGCCGGCCGAGGGGGAGCACGTCGAGATTGAAATCACGGACCTGAGCAGGTAGAAACTGCGGATCATGAAGATAGCCATCGGATCGGATCACGCGGGTTTCGTGTACAAGCAGGCGATCGCACAGATGCTGCGCGAGGCGGGTCACGAGGTGGTCGACTTCGGCACGGATTCGGCGGAGAACTGCGACTATCCGGACTTCATCCGCCCCGCCGCTGAGGCGGTGGCCGACGGCGCGTGCGAGCGGGGGATCGTGCTGGGCGGCAGCGGCAACGGCGAGGCGATCGTGGCCAACAAGGTGCGCGGCGTGCGGTGTGCTTTGGTGTGGGACGAGAAGACGGCGGAGCTGGGTCGGCGTCACAACGACGCGAACGTGATCTCGATCGGTGAGCGCACGATCACCAGCGACCTGGCGCTAAAGGTCGTGCAGATCTTTCTGGAAACGCCGTTCGACGGCGGCCGACACGAGCGCCGCGTGAACAAGATCGAGTCCGAAGACTAATCAGGCGGGTAAGGTTTCTTTGAAGAAGCGCAACCAGTTGCCGCTGCAGATGGCGGCGGTGTCGTCTGCGCTGTAGCCGCGTGCGCCCAGTGCGTCGATCATCTTGGGCCAGTCGTTGGCGGTGTCGAGTTCGACGGGGATGCGTTCGCAACCGAATCCGCCGTCGAGGTCGCTGCCGATGGCGACGTGTCGGGCGTCGCCGGCGAGCTGACAGATGTGATCGACGTGGTTGACGAAGTGGTCGAGCGTCGTGGAAGGTGGGTTTTCGTCGTCGGGGGCGATGGTGTTGATGAAGGGGTTGTAGAGGGGCAGGCCGATGACGCCGTCGCGGGCAATGATGGTTCTCAGCTGGGCATCTGAGTGGTTTCGGGGGATGTCGACGAAGGCGCGGCAGGCGGTGTGGCTGGTGTAGATGCGGCCCTCAAAACGATCGGCCGCTTCGTCGAACGACGGGTCGGCGGTGTGTGAGAGATCGAGGGGCATGTCGAGGGCGGCCATTTCCTTGAGCAGGGCGCGGCCGAGGTCGGTGAGGGGGCCGGGGACGTCGTAGTCGTTGGGGGTGAAGGCGGGCGTGCCGTGGCAGTATCGGCTGAGGCCGAAGTGGGCGAGCATCAAGGTGCGCAGGCCCACGGCGTGCCATTGGTGCAACTCGTCGGGCGTGGTGATGGGGTCTGCGCCTTCGAGTGTGACGATCAGGCCGAGCGGCGCGGTGTCGGGTGAGGTGTTGAGCCGTTGGAGATGGGTGTCGAGCGCGGCGACGGTGGTGATGATGGCAATGAGGTTGCGAGACTCGAGCAGGCGGTAGTAGGCGAGTTGCCCGCGGGCAACGGCGTGGGCGGCTTCGGGTGTGCGCCGATCGGCGTCGCAGCGGGAGCAGTCGCGATCGTAAGAAAGGAAGGGTTTGCAGCGCTGCAGGAGCGTCGAGAGGCACAGGCCGACACCGCCCCGCTTCATGGCGGGCAGGCTGAGGGTGGCTGTGCCGAAATCGTGATGCACCCCGGCGGCTTCGAGCTCGCGAATCTGATCGACCTCGATGGTCAGATCCCGGTCGCAGTCGAGGGCGATGCCGGCGAGATCGAGATGGCCGTCGAAGATGAGCACGTCAGGCGTGGATCGTAGCCTCGGCGAGGTTGCCGAACAACGTCAGCGGCTTGGCGTCGTGGATGGTGACGGGGACGATCCGGCCGACCAGTTCCTCGTCGCCGGTGAACATGACGATGAGGTCGCCGTCGGTTCGACCGGTGAGCTGGATGTGGCGGGCGGGGGCGTGGGTTTCCCAGCGGAGCTCGACGTTGCCGGGGTCGCGCTGCTTCTGGGTGTACTTGCTGGCGCCCTCGACGAGGACGTCGACGGTTCGGCCGACCTGCTCGGCATGGATGGCCTGGCTGTTGACGGCCTGCGCGGCGAGCAGCGCGTTGTTGCGCTCGCGTTTGACGGCGTCGGGGACGTCGTCGGGCATCTTATCGATCGCGAGCGTGCCGGGGCGCGGGGAGTACTTGAAGATGAAGCTGTTCTTGTAGCGTGCCCAGGTGATCAGGTCGACGGTCTGCTGGAAGTCTTCGTCGGTCTCGGTGGGGAAGCCGACGATGAAGTCGCTGGCGAGCATGATGTCGGGCATGAACGAGCGGCAGCGTTCGATGAACGCGCGGTACTGCTCGACGGTGTACTCGCGGTTCATGAGCCGGAGGATGCGGTTGGAGCCGGACTGGACGGGTACGTGCAGGTACTTGCAGATGCGCGGGGACTGGGCCATGACGGAGAGGATGTCGTCGCCGAAGTCCTGGGGGTAGCTGGTGACGAAGCGGAGGCGCTGAATGGCGGGGACCTGGTCGTGGATGCGCTGGAGGAGGTCGGCGAAGGTGGTGACGGAGCGCCCGACGTTCCATCGGCTGTCGGTGTTTTTGAACGCGTCGCGCCCGGGACCGACCTGCGGCTGGGCGGTGCCCTCGACGGAGACCGATGCGCCGTGGTCGTAGCGGTAGTGGTTGACGGTTTGGCCGAGGAGGGTGATCTCGACGACGCCGGAGTCTGCGAGCCTGCGGCACTCTTCGACGATGTGATCGGGTGGGCGGTGGACTTCTGCGCCGCGTGTGAAGGGGACGACGCAGTAGGTGCAGAACTTGTTGCAGCCGCGCGTGATGCGGACGTAGGCCGATCCGTTGTGCTGGTCGGGATCGAACGAGCGGGACAGGTCGAGCAGCTCGAGCTGATCGGCGACGGCACCGAGCGTGCCGGAACGCCGGTTGGTGTTGCCCTGCAGGGCGATCTGTTTGTCGGAGGTCTTGGCGGCGTTGTCGATGAGCTGGGGGACCTTGTCGAGCTCGCCGGGGCCGCAGATCAGGTCGATTTGAGGGATGCGTTTGGCCATGTCGGCCCCGTCGCGTTCGGCCATGCAGCCGAGCACGCCAACGATCACATCGGGCTTTTTGTCTTTCAGCTCGCCGAGCCTTGAGTAGACCTTGTTCTCGGCCTGCTCGCGGACGGAGCAGGTGTTGTAGAGGATGACGTCGGCGGCGTCTCGGTCGTCAACGAACCGGTAACCCAGACCGCGCAGGGAGGAGGCGACCAGGTCGCTGTCGAGGACGTTCATCTGACAGCCGAAGGTCTCGAGGTAGACGTTTTTCGGTGATTGCGGCGGCATAGCGGGGCATTGTAGACCGGTGACCGTTGCGCGGCGAGCGATTACAATCGGGCTTCTATGAGCGAAACCAAGAGCGTGATCTTCGTGTGCATGGGCAACATCTGTCGGTCGCCGGCCGGCGAGGGCGTGATGCGGGCGATGGCCGATCGCGCGGGGCTGGGCGATCGGATGACGATCGATTCGGCGGGGACGATCGGGTACCACGCGGGCAACCGCGCGGACGACCGGATGCGCGCGGCGGCGGCGCGGCGCGGGTACGACCTGACCAGCATCGCGCGCCAGGTGACGCCGGAAGACGTGGAGACGTTCGACCTGGTGATCGCCATGGACCGGGACAACCTGGAAGACCTCGAACGGCTCGCGGGTGGCGAGCGGGATCACATCCGCATGCTCGGCAGCTTCCTCGAGGGCCACGGGCGCGACGATGTGCCGGACGTGCCCGACCCGTACTACGGGGGCGAGGCGGGTTTCGAGCGTGTGCTGGACATGATCGAGGCGGCGTGCGGCGCGATCATCGAACACCTGGAATCTGGTAACGGACGTGGGGACTGACCTGGAGCCAATCGTCGAATCGGCGTGCGGGCGACGCGTCGTCGAGCGTCGCAGCGTGGGGGGCGGGTGTATCAACGAAGCGGTGCTGTTTACGTTGGACGACGGCGAGCGTGTGTTCGCCAAGACACACGCGAACGCGGGGGCCCTGCCGAACATGTTTAGCAGCGAGGCGGCGGGGCTTGCGGCGCTGGCGGACGCGGATAGTTCGCTCTACGTGCCGCGACCGATCGACAGCGGCCCGGACTACATCGTGATGGAAGCGATCGCACCCGCCCCCGGAAGTGCCCTCGGAAGTGAAGGAGGATTGGCGGAGAAGCTGGGGCAGGGGCTGGCGGAGTTGCATCGCGGCAGCGCACGGGACCGGTACGGGTTTGACTGTGACAATTACCTGGGTGCGACGCCGCAGGCAAACGGGTGGATGGATGAGTGGCTCGCGTTCTGGGCGGAGCGTCGGTTCAAGCCGATGTTGGCGCTGGTGCGCGACGAGGGCGAGCTGGACCGGTTGGGGGCGAAGCTGTTGGATGGGTTGGATACCGTGTTGGATGGGCCCGATGAGCCCAGCGCGTTGCTCCACGGGGACCTGTGGAGCGGCAACGCGACGATGGACGCGCAAGGGCGCGCGGTGATCTTCGATCCCGCGGCGTACTGGGGGCACCGCGAGGCGGAGTTCGGGATGACGCGGCTGTTCGGGTTCGGGTCGCGCTTCGAGGCGGCGTACGAAGCGGTCTATCCGCTGGCGGCGGGTGCGGCTCGGCGGATCAAGGTGTACACGCTGCACCACGTGCTCAATCACCTGCACCTGTTCGGCGGGGGGTACTACGATTCGAGCGTGCGTTTGCTGCGCGAGATCGTGTAAATCACTTCAACTTGTTGGCGGTGAACTGGTCGTGGATATCTTCGGTCCACTGCTGGCTGCTGCCGAAGCGTTTCTCGTATGCGCCCCAGAGCTCGAACCAGTAGGCGAGGAACTGGAACGGGGCGTAGCGGTCGTAGAAGGTGCGCGCGGCGGAGGTGATATCCTTGCCGTCGCCGGTGTGGTTGTGGAACTGGCGGAAGTGTCGGAGGGTTTCGGAGTCGATGGGCAGACGGTCGTATCGGCCGAGGTGTTGGAGGATGTTGTTGGCGGCGTAGTCGCCGACGCCGTAGATGTCGATGAGGTGTTCGTATAGCTCATCGGTGGTGCGCGCGGGGTGTTCGAACCAAGCCAGATCGAGTCGGCCGGTGTGCACGTCGCGCGCCAGGCGGATGATGCGCTCGGCGCGGTAGCCGACCTTCGTGGCGGCCTTGGGCCTGGTCGGTGACCACGCGGCGAGTTCGGCGGGTGTGGGGAAGTCGCCGCCCCGCCCCACCGCTTCGCAGAGCAGCTGGTTCATGCGGATCGTGTTGGGCCAGGCGACGTTGCAACTGGTGAAGGTCTTGACGATGTCTTCGAAGAGCGAGGGCGAGCGGTAGAGGCGGTCAAACTTCGCGCGGCGGGCCGGGGGACACTGCTTGTGCCAGGTGTTGAACACGGCTGGGTCGGCGTCGAGACGGAGGATGCGGGTGACCTGTCGCTTGAGATGGGCGTGGTGAGCGCGGGCGACGGTGCGGTGGCAGGCGATGCGGAGGGTGCGGACGGCAGGCTGGGTGATGCGGGTGCGGACGACGCGGTCGCGGGTGTCTCGCAGGGGCCGGTGGAGGGTTTGGGTGCCTGAGTCCCAGCGGTTGGGCGCGAGGATGAAGTAGCCGTAGCTGCAGACGGCGTGGGGCAGGCTGAATCGCGGCGGCAGCGGGATGGTGAGCGTGGTAGCCATGGGCGGGATAGTTTAGCGGATGCGGCTGGTTTGCCCCGTGTGGTTTGACCGATGACAATAGGGACGACCCACAGGAGGCAGCCGTGTCGATACGGATGGAGCTGAGCAGGATTCTGATCTCGGAGACGCGCGATTATCAGTTGATCGAGCTGAAGGAGATCGACGGCGAGCGGCGGCTGCCGATCGTGATCGGCCTGTTCGAGGCGGCGGCGATCGAGCGTCGTCTAAAGAACATCACCATCCATCGGCCTCAGACGCACGACCTGTTATCCAACGTGATCGAGGATATGGGGGGCCGGCTGGATCGCATCGTGATCAGCGACCTGCGCGACGACACGTTCTTTGCGCTGTTGGTGGTGGAGCAGGACGGTCGGTGGGTGGAGATCGACAGCCGGCCGAGTGACGCGATCGCGCTGGGCATAACCAACGACATCCCGATCTACGTCGAAGAGCACGTGCTGGACGGCACGGCTTAACGCGGACCTTTAACACAATCTGCGGTGGGGTCCGTTTTCTTTTGTCGTCCGAATATCGACCCGCTGCCCGTGCATGCCGGTCAGCATGATCAGACGCTACAGACGGACCGGAGACTGCGTCGGGGTGGGGGTTATCGCTAAATAAAACGCTTTGACTGGTCGAATCTGACAGTGCACGACAGCATCGCAAGGAGCAGCTTCATGACCACGGCAAAGGGTATTCGACTGGGTGAGATTCTGGTGGGCGAAGGCGTCTTGTCGCTGGAACAGGTTGACCAGATCCTTGCAGAGCAGAAGGCGTGCGGCCGTCCGTTCGGGTACCTGGCAGAGCAACTGTTTAACGTGCGACCGGAAGACATCGAGCGTGCGTGGATCGAGCAGTACCTGCACTTCGGAACCGAGGTCGACCTGGACCAGCAGCAGATCGACGTGGACACGCTTCGCGTGTTGAACCGTCGCCAGGCGTGGCAGTTCCGGATGTTGCCGTTGCGTCGCGACGAAGACGAGCTGCTGGTGGCGACGAGCAAGGACCACCTGCCCCCCGCG
>JANQJT010000095.1 GCA_028281485.1 Phycisphaeraceae bacterium | reverse complement strand
CTCGGTCTGCTTGGTCAGGCCCTGGTCGACCCAGTCCCAGATGTAGCCGCCCTGGAGGGTGGGGTACTTCTCGAACACGTCCCAGTAGTCCTGGAAGTTGCCGACGCTGTTGCCCATGGCGTGGGAGTACTCGCAGAGGATGCCGGGCTTGTCGCCGCGCTCGGTGGCGTGTTTTTCCATGCGCCACTTGTTGGCGTACATCGGGGCGTAGATGTCGGAGTTGCGACCGGTGGCGTGGGCCTGTTCGTACTGGACGGGACGCGAGGTGTCGCGGGACTTGACCCAGTCGTAGGTGTCCATGAAGTTCACGCCGTTGCCCGCCTCGTTGCCGAGCGACCAGGCGATGATGCAGGGGTGGTTCTTGTCGCGCTCGACCATGCGGACGGTGCGATCCATGTGGGCCTTGCCCCACGTGGGATCCTTGGCCAGCGACCGCTCGCCGTAGCCCATGCCGTGCGATTCGATGTTGGCCTCGTCGATGACGTACAGGCCGTACTCGTCACACAGGGCGTACCACAGCGGGTCGGTGGGGTAGTGGCTGGTGCGGACGGCGTTGATGTTGAACCGCTTCATGATGACGATGTCACGGATCATCGAGGCGCGGTCGACGGTGTGGCCGGTGTCGGGCTCGTGCTCGTGACGGTTGACACCCTTGAAGTAGACGGCCTGGCCGTTGACCAGCAGCTGCGCGTTCTTGATCTCGATCTTGCGGAAGCCGACGCTGTGGCTGACGGATTCGATCACGTTGCCCCGGCTGTCGGACAGGGTGATCACCAGCTTGTAGAGATTCGGTGTCTCGGCGGTCCACTTGGCGGGGTTCGTCACCTTCATCGTCTGCGTGGTGACGGTCTTGTCGTCGCCGGCGCGGACGCTGATGTTGTTGGTGGAGACCTCGGCGACGGTTTGGCCGTTGGCGTCGACCAGCTCTGCGGTGACGGTGGCGCGGCTCGTGCGGCGGGCGGTGTTGGCCACTTCGACGTCCACCTTCAGCGTGCCGTGCTGGTAGTTGGAGTCGAGGTCGACGTGGGCGAAGAAGTCGTGGATGCGCAGGTCGTCGACGGAGTAGAGGTAGGCCTCACGGAAGATGCCCGAGAGGCGCCAGAAGTCCTGGTCTTCGAGGTACGAGCCGTCGCTGTAGCGGTAGACCTCGGCGGCGATGGAGTTGTCGCCGGACTTCAGCGCGTCGGTGATGTCGAACTCGGCGGGGGTGCGCGAGCCCTGGCTGTAGCCGATCTTCTTGCCGTTCACCCAGAGGTAGAAGGCGGAATCGACGCCGGCGAAGTGGATGATGACGCGGCGGCCGTCCCAGTTGTCGGGCACGGTGAAGGTCTTGAGGTAAGAACCGACGGGGTTGCGCGCGTTGCGGTTGGTGAAGTTGTATGGCGGTGTGCCCATGACGTTGGGCGGGTCGACCTTGAAGGGGTACTGGCTGTTGGTGTAGAGCTTGGTGCCGTGGCCGTGCATCTGCCAGTTGGAGGGCACGGGGATGGTGTCCCACTTGGACGCGTCGAAGGAGGGCTTGTAGAAGTCCGCGGGCCGGCTGTCGGGGTCGGGCGACCAGTGGAACTTCCAGTCGCCGTTGAGCGACTTGAAGTAGGGGGTGTCGGCCCGGTCGTTGCCGAGCGCCGCGTCGCGCGAGGCGAACGGGATGCTCGTGGCGCGGGGCGGCAGCTTGTTGATGCCGATGACTTCCTGGTTTTCCCAGTCGTTTTGCTGGGCCGAGGCGCAAGCGGTCAGAAGGCCAATGGCCAGGAACCACACGGAAAGCTGTTTCATCGTTCTTCTCTTTTCATGAAGCGAGTTGTTCAAAAGACCTGTAACCTCCCGGGCGGGAAGTGGATTGATCAGTTTAGCGAGCTCCTATCGGTATTCAATGACGCCCAATCGAGCGGAGAGATTTCAGGCATGTGCGGCAATTTGCGATTGTTTCGCCGCTTTTTGCTCCGTAGCATGGGCTCATGGCGTCGGGCCAACCCATTTCCGAGACCCAGCTGCACGAACGTCGTCTGCGCGTCTTCCTGCTGCTGGCGGGCCTGTTCCTCGGCACGCTGGCGATGCTCAACATCCTGGGCATCACCCGCTTCATCAAGCTCGCATCTTTTACGATGAGCGAGGGGCAACCCGATCAGTGGGAGCTGGTGTTCTCGGTGGCGGTGGGCGTGCTGCCGTACCCGTTGACGTTCATGTGCACGGACCTGATCAGCGAGTTCTACGGCCGACGCCGGGCGAACTTCGTGGTGTTTGTCGGGCTGATACTCAACATCTGGGTGGTGGCGATCCTCTGGCTCGGGGGCGTGCTGCCGGGTTGGGAGGTGGTGGTCGACGATCAGATCGTGCCGGACATGGTGTATCACCCGGTCGATGTCGACGAACAGACGGGGTTGGTCGTGTACGAATCCACCGAGCGAATGCCGCTTTTTTATGAGGTGCGCCAGCTGACTTTCGCGGCGGTGGCGGCGTCGATGATCGCGTACCTCGTCGCGCAACTCGTGGATGTGCAGGTGTTTCACTTCTGGAAACGCTTGACGAAGGGCAAGCACCTTTGGCTGCGGAACAACGGCTCGACACTCGTCAGCCAACTCGTCGACACCGTCGCGGTGATCCTCATCACCCATTACGCGGCGGGCGGGCTGGACATGATCGATCAGAAACCGGTCTGGTTCCAGCTGCTGGTGACCTACATCCTTGCGGGGTATGCGTTTAAGGTTCTCGCCGCCCTGATCGACACGGTCCCGATCTACATCGCGGTGAAACTGCTGAGCGGGTATCTGCGCATCGATCCGACCCGCGAGCACCACGCCGACGCAGAAGAAGTGACGCTTTCTGTGTGAATCCGCGGTATCAGGCCGATAATCGGGTGCAGTGCTTGCAGAAACTTGCGAATCGTCGATCCATGGTGACATAATGTCGTGCACCAGGGACTCGCCGAAAGGGCATCGGCATGAATGGCGAAAGAAAACCCACCCGTCTGGCGTCTGGTGATTCGCAGATGGCCATCCCCGTCGTACAACCGCAGGACATCGATGTCGAACTGATGCAGGGCATCCGTTCGGGAGACGACGCCGCGTTGACGCTGCTGATCGGCCGCAACGAGCGTTGGCTGCGTGGCGTGGTGTACGCGGTGCTGACCGATGCGGACCTGCTCGATGACGTGATGCAGCAGGTGTGGTTGCGGGTCTGGCAGCGGGCGGTGGAAGTGGAAGACGTGCGGCGCTGGCGTCATTGGCTGTATCGGATGGCGCGGAACGCGGCGATCGACGCGGGACGCAAGAAGACGCGGCGGCGGAAGCTCTGGCAGCGGCTGGGCGAGGAAATGCTCGGCCGACGCGACCAGGACCGCACGCCCGGGCCCCTGCGCATGGCGGCGGTTGCCGAAGACCACGGCAGGCTGCTCGGCGTCGTCGACGCGATGCCCGAGATCTACCGCGAGCCTTTCGTGCTGCGTCACCTGGAAGGCATGACTTACAAGCAGATCGCCGAGGCGCTCGACCTGCCGATGGACACCGTCGGCACGCGTCTTGTACGCGCACGTCGGCTGCTTCAGCAATCGTTGGATATGCAGGTCGGATGAAGTAAGGATTAGAACCGAGGTTTCATGGATATCACGGACACTCAACTCGATACCCTGGTCAGCCGCTACCTCGACGGCGAGCTGTCGGAGCACGACCAAGCGGATTTGTATCGCCGCTTCATGCGTGATCCGGGTCTGCGCCAGCGATTCGATGAGCAGGTGGCGCTGGAGCGTGAAATCGGGATCGCGTTACGCGAGGAAATCGATGCTTCTCGTATTGAGCCGATGCCCGCCAAGCGGTCGCCTCTGCCCTGGGCGCAGATTTTTGCGACGGCGGCGGCGCTGATGCTGGCGGTGGGGCTGTGGTCGTTCGTACACAGCGGATCGGCGCAGTCGGTGTCTCAGCAAGGCGCGGAGGTTGACCGTGTCGTTTCACTGGAGCAGATCGAGCCCTGGTGGCGGACGGACGACTCGTCCGAGGCGTTCGCCGCGCTGCCCGTGGCGATCGATTCGGCTGCGAGCGACCTGTCGCTGGCGGGCCAGACCCTCGTCGGCGTGCTCGACCGCACCGCCAACCGCGTCATCTTCTACGAGGTCGGCACGCACACTTCGATCAAGACCGGCTGGCTCAGCGAGCTTTGAGTGGCGGTATATTTTTTAATCAATATCTGACTGTTTAGTCAAATTATGGGTAGGATAGGGCCGATTGGAGCCTTGTTATGCCCAGGACCAAGCAATTCGATCCGGAGCGGGCTGTGGGCCAGGCGGTGGAGGTCTTCTGGTCCCAGGGGTACGACGGGACCAGCATCAACGACCTGCTCGACGCGATGGGGATCCACAAGGGCAGCTTCTACGACACGTTCGAGAGCAAGCACAACATCTACATGCTGGCGATGGATCGCTACCTCAACGACCGTTTCGGGGGCATGATCGCCAGGGGGCAGGGGCTGGACCCGAAGGACGCGATCCTGGGGTTGTTCGAGGCGGTGAAGGCTGAATGCACAGGAAAACTAAGGGATAAAGGGTGTTTTGCGGTGAACTGTGCGTTGGAGCGGGCGCCGATCGATGACGCGGCTCGGATGAAGGTCCGCGGGGCGTTTCGTTTCCACGAGCAGGTGTTTGTCGCTTACATCAAGGCGGGGCAGGAAGCCGGCTCGATCGCGCGTGACATCGATCCCGAGGCCGCGGCCAAGGTCCTGCTGGGCCTGACCATGGCGATGCGCGTCTACGGCAAGACCGGCGCGGACGCCGCGACGCTGGATATATTCTGTCGCCAGGCCCGGGCCGCTTTAGGTGAAACCTGAACCGAGTGGGGGGCATCCATTCGATATCGTTTGATCTGTAATTGACCGAACGGTCAGAAAATCGAAAAGGAGCCCCGGTATGTCGAATCACACACTGGAATCCAAGGTCGCCCTGATCACCGGGGCCAGCTCGGGCATCGGCGCCGCCACGGCGGAGCTGCTGGCCGGCGCTGGCGCGAAGGTTGTCTTGGCGGCTCGTCGGGCCGATCGTGGCAACGAGATCGTCAATCGCATCAAACAGAACGGCGGCGAGGCCACGTTCATCGCCGCGGACGTGACCGACCGGTCGCAGGTCGAAGCCCTCGTTCAGGAGACCGTCGAGACGTACGGCGGGCTGAACATCCTGTTCAACAACGCCGGCATCGAGGGCCGGAAGCTGATCCCGCTGGCGGAAGAAAGCGAGGAGAACCTGCGGCAGATCCTGGAGGTCAACGTGATCGGTGCGTGGCGTGTGATGAAGGCCGCGGTGCCGGCGATCATCGCGTCAGGCGGCGGATCGATCATCAACAACACCTCCGTGGCCGGCCACAAGGGTTTCGGCACGTTCTCGTCTTACGTGTCGTCGAAGTTCGCCCTGGAGGGCATGACGCGTTCGCTGGCGCAGGAGCTGGCCGGCGCGGGCGTGCGCGTGAACTCCGTGGCGCCGGGCCCGATCGCCACCGACCTGCTCGATCGCGCGACCGGCGGCGATCACGACATGTTCGCCCAGATGGTGCCGATGCAGCGCGTGGGCACGGTCGACGAGATCGCGCAGACGGTGCTGTTCCTGGCCGGCGACGGCGCGGGCTTCATCACCGGTCAGTCTTTCGTGGTCGACGGCGGCATGCTCTCCTGATCGATATCGTGTCTCCCACATGGGAAAGCACGCCCGCTGCGTGGTGGGCGTGCTTTGTCATTGTGGTATCGTCTGGGTCTCAGGTCCGGAGCAATCCCGACGCCGTTGGAGCTTGTGAGTGCGTTGGTCCGGTCAGAACGCTTGCATGTCTCGTGATCAACGGATCGTGTGGGGTATAGTATTGCCATGTGTGGTCGGTTCACACTCAAGGCGAAGGTGCGAGACCTGGAGCGGTTTTTCGCGGCGATGGCGCTGGTTGATCTTGAGCCACGCTACAACATCGCGCCAATGCAACCGGTATTGATCGCGCGCAGCGACCGCGATTCAAACCAGCGACTGCTTCACTACGTGTCGTGGGGTTTGGTGCCGCGTTGGGCCAAGGACCCGGCGATGGGAGCGAAGCTGTTCAACGCGCGCAGCGAGACCGCGGCCGAGAAGCCTTCGTTCAAGGACGCGCTGCGATACCGGCGTTGCCTGATCCCCGCCGACGGTTTTTACGAGTGGGCGAAGCTGCCGGTCGGGCGTCAGCCCTATCATTTCCGTCTGCGCAGCGGCAAGACGATGGCGATGGCGGGCTTGTACGAGACCTGGACCGGACTGACTGGCGAACAGCTCGAATCGTGTGCCGTGCTCACCACGCAGGCGAACGCGCTGCTCGAACCGGTTCACGACCGCATGCCGGCGATCATCAGCCCGCCGCAGATCGACCACTGGCTGGACCCGTCGGTGCAGGCCCCCGAAGAGGTGATGTCGTTGATGCGGCCGCACCCCGCGGAGTTGATGGAGAGCCATCCGGTGGGCCGACGCGTCAACCGCGCCAGCGAACAGGGCGAGGGCCTGGCTTCACCGGTTCAGCTCGACGGCGGCTTGTTTGATTGAGCGGTGTCAGGCCCAGACGGTGTTTCGGCCGGCGGACTTCGCCTGCTGCACGCGGCTCTCGGCGAGTTCGACCAGCTCCTGCGGATCGGCGCTGTCGCCGGGGCTGACGACGATGCCGATCGAACAGGTGATCTTGAGCGCCTCGTTGCCCTGGAACGTCAACGCCTCGACACGCTTGCGGATGCGCTCACCGAGATTCATGGCGGGTTCACGCGACGCGCCGGGGCAGAGCACCACGAAGCGGTCTTCCGCGAAGCGCAGCGTGTGATCGGTCACGCGACTGCTGTCGCGGATGATCTCGCCGATGGCGCGGAGCACCGCGTGCACCGCTTCCTTGCCGTGATGGCGGTGGATGTCGAAGCAGCGATCGATGTCGAGCATGAGCGTGGCCCACGGGCCGGGCTGACGCGTCATCTCAGATGCGATGGCGGGGAACTGATCGAAGCAGGGCAGGCCGGTGATGCTGTCGATGAGCTTCAGCTGGCGCATGCGGCTGGCGTAAGACACGTTCTGCAGGGCGGTCGCCAGCATCGGCGCCAGCGCCTCGAGCAGGAACAGGTGGTGGTCTTCGATGGGCATGCCGCCGCGGCGGGCGATCCAAAGGACGCCCTGTGTGTGGTTGCGGCCGGTCAGGACGGTCGCTGCCAACGAATCAATGCCGAGTCGGCGGAACGGTTCGGTCCATGGGCCGTGCGAAGCCAGGTCGGTCCAGTGGCTGGTGTCGCGGTGTTCGAGGATCGAGGGCATGAGGTTGTTGCGGACCACATCGGCGAGGTCTCCACCGGCGGGGATTGGGGTCGAGTCGCTGGTGGCGTTGAACGCCTGCTTGCAGCGGTCGGCGCGGCCGTCGTGCCGGATCGCCAGGCCGGCGATCTCGATGCCCATCATCTCCGGCAGCGTCCCAACGGTGGTGTTGAGCAGGTCGTCGAAATCGAGCGCGTCGTGGAGCGACTCGCCCATCATCTGCAGCGTGCGGAGCTGTCGCTCCTGCAGCTTAAAGAGGAATCGGCTGCGCACCTCGGCGGTGACGTCTTGCACGACCCACAGCTGGGCGAGCGGCTGATCGCTGAGGTTCTGGACGGGGACGATGCGGAACTGGAACGAGCCGTTGCGACCCTCGAACCGCTCGTGGTGTGTCTGGTCGGGATTGGCCAGCGCGTAGCCGAGGCGTGAGCGGAACAGGTCGTCGTCGATGGGGCCGAGCGTGCGCCAGAAATCGCTGGGATCGTAGCGGGTGCCCATGAGCAGGTCGGGCGTGCTGCTGAGCAGCATCGCCAGGCGCCGGTTGACCGTCAGCACCTTGTGGTCTTCGTTGGAGACCAGCAGGATCGCGTCGGACATGTGATTGATGACCAGGTCGATGAGTTGCTTGTGCTCGGTGATCTCACGGAGCAATCGCTTGGATTCGCTGATGTCCGCCAGCGCGATCCGTACGCGTTCGAGCTGATCGTCGCGGGAGTACAGGCCGTTGAACTGGGCGGCGACATCGATGGTTTTCGAGCCGGCCACCGTGAACTGCATCTCACAGCGGGTCGAGCGATCCAGCCCGAGTCGATCGATGCTCTGCCGGAAGCTGCCGCGGTCGCGTTTGACGATGAAGTCGAGGATGGCGCGGCCAATCAGTGCGCCGGGGTCCTTCACGCCGAACAGCAGCGCGGCGCTGTTGTTGGCGTCGCAGACCCTTCCGTCGCTGCCGACGCTCAATAAGGCCGACGGAGCGGACTGGAACAGGTCTTCCATGGCGTGCTCGCGCGCGCGCAGCTCGTCGGTGACCGTGTCGATCTTGCGTAGCATGTGGGCCAGTGCCCCGGCGAGCTGACCGAACTCCCCGCCGGTATCGGAGCCGAACTTCTCGAAGCTTTCCGCCTCGGCGTCGTCGGATGCCAGACGCAGCAGGCGCGACATGGGCACGGAGAACCAGCGCCGCAGCATGAGCAGTCCGAACAGCGCCAGCACAGCCAGGACGATCCACAGTCCGGCCAGGCGTTCGATGGCGTGGCGTCGGATGGCGGTTTGGATGTATTTGCCGTTGACCAGCGTCTCGATCAGGCAGTGGTGATCGTCGTGTTCGAACAAGACAGCCAGCACGGTGGGGCGGCCCAGGTCGAGTTGGCCGTAGGTGTTGGTCCCTGACTCGTTGACGGTCCACACCGCCGCGGTGCTCAGGTCCTTCGGCCATGAGCCCGCGGTGTAGGTTTGAGACTCATCGTAGCGCAGACGCAGGGCGATCACGCGCGGGTTGCCCGCGTAGATGTCGATGACGTCCTGGACCGAGTCGTGCTGATTATTGTCGAGGAACGGCAGCAGCGTTTCCTGCAGCTTGCGCGAGGTCTCGAGCACTTGCCTGCTCGTTTGGTTTCGGGCGACGTCGTTGGCGCGGCGATACTCCAGCGCGCTCAGGCCGAACGTCATCATCAGCCCGCCGACGCCGAAGGCGAGCACGATGCGTAATACGAAAGAGTTTCGAGCTTTCTGCTGGGTCATCGGAGTCGCTATCTCTCACCGTCCCGGCGCGCGGATCGCGCGCCATCTTGTTGGTGTCATCGGCATGTAAGAAGGGGGAAATAAGCGGTCGCGGTCGGGCTCACACCCGGTATAAGCCGTGCTCGCGGATGTATTGCAGCACGGCGGGATGGGCCGTCTTTTCGACCCAATCGAGACGGGTATTATCGGTCAGCGCTTTGCGCAACGCCGTGCTGGAAATGTCGATCGGGTCGACTTCGATCAGTCGATCGGCCCAAATATCACGTTCTTCGGCGGGCATGCGATCCAGGAAGGCCGCGGCGTCGGTGGGCGGGCGGATCATCACGATGGGCTCGGCCAGGGCCGCGATCTCGTCAGACCGATGCCAGGTGTTGAACGTGAGCGCCATGTCCGTGCCCATCAGCAGGTGCATTTTGATGGTCGGTCCGAATTGCTCGCGCAGGTGGGTGAGCGTGGTGTGGGTGTAGCTTGGACCGGGTCGCTCGAGTTCCCACGTGCTGATCGCGCAGCGGTCGCGATCGGCCAGCGCAAGTTCGAGCATGGCGAGGCGGTGATGTGCGGCCGTCGGGGGGTTGTCGGTCTTGTGAGGGGGCTGACCGGCGGGGATGAAGAGGATGCCATCGGCGCCGATTTGCTCGGCGACGTGGAGTGGGAGCGTGACATGGGCGTGGTGGGGCGGATCGAACGTGCCGCCGTACAGCACCAGCGCATCGGCCTGGCGGGGATCAAACATGATCGACACCGGTCGGGTTGACGTGGAGCTGTCGTAGGATCCGGTCGGCCAGCTCGTTGGCGGCGCGGCGCAGGCGGTCGGCGGCGTCAACGCGACCGGTCTGCTCTGATTGGTGGGCAGCGTTGATCAGAACCGATAGCTGCGCAATCGCGAGTCGCTGGTCCGATGCAAACGCGTTTTCATCGGGTGTGAACAGGCACTGGCCGAGTACGCCCGACATACCGGGAGGCTGGGCCTTCATGGGGTCGCACATCCGACCGGCCAGGTGCGCGGTGAGCCGCGCGACGGCGGCTTCCTGGTCGAGTTCGTCCAGCGCGGCTTCGAGTTGCTCCCACTGTCCGGTCGCGGCCAAACCACAGGCGACCTCGATCCGATCGGGCAGATCATCGATCAGGGGCTTGATCGCATCGGTGGACATCTCCCAGGCGGCCCAACGGTTCAGCTTGTGCAATGACTTGGGTTTGTTGACCAGTGCGTGCGTGTTGTGGATGTAGACATAGAGCCTGCGCAGCTGCATGAGGCGCTGGCCGTAGACGCTGGGATCGGAGCCTGCCGACCAGGCCGCCGCCCACTGGCTGCGCAGGATGAATAGCTGTTGTTGAATGTCGAGCAGCGTGCCGCCGGTAAGCTTGGAGACCGACGCGTGGGAAGGGATGATCTGTGATTCGTAGGGCAACGCCTCGAAGAGCGTGAGTTGCAGCTCGAGCTGGTCGAGTGCCTCGGCTGCGCCGGCGTTGTTGGGTTCGTTGAGAAGGTCGGCGGCGATCAGACGCAATTGCTGGTAGAGCCCGCGCGAGGCGTGAGGGTTGAGGCGGTTCATGCGGTCCAGCCAGTGGGGCACGCTGTGGAGTCGAACGGTCTGCTGGTGCAGCCGCTCCAGGCGTGCCAACGGTTCGGACCAGCGCGGCTGTGTGACCGTGTGTGGGGCGGCCGTCAGCGCCGGCAGTGTGATCATCAGGTGCTTTTGTTCCGCGGCGTACTGTCGTTGGATCACGCTGAAGACCTTGCGGATGTCCAGCGGCAGGTCGTCGGGCCGCATCTGCTGCTGCTGATCGATGGTGACGCAGAGGCGTTCCAGGTAATCCAGCAGCGCCTCGGCGGTTGGCGCGGTTTGAGGTTGTTCGGACAGGCGATAGGCGATCAAGAGCACGTCTCGCATCGGCGCGACGTCGATGTTGTGTGTCGCGACGCCGTCGATCGCGTGCAGGGTTTCGAGCATGCGCGACAGGTGATCGATGATGCGATGCGCCTCGGCCCGCGTCGCGGGGTCTTTCAGCAGCACCGCGGCGGTGGCCGACTGGCGTTTGAGGTCCCCGCGGGCGCCGGGTGTGAGCCAGTCCGCATCGTTGAGCGTCTGTTCGATATCGAGCAGGCGATTGAGCTCGCGATGGAACATCTGCAGGTGGGGCTGGAGATGCGGCGAATCGGTCGCGCGCTGCATCATGGCCAGTATCTGCGCGTGATGTTCCCACAGGGCGGTGTTCATCCGCGTTTGATCGATGCGGTGTTGCAGCGCCGCGATGTGTGAGGGGAGAATCTTGGCCTGACGATACCCGTTGGTTGTACCGGTTGAGAGCGAGACCCATGTGGTCTGTGGTGAGCCGTGGTCGAGATGAACGGCGAGGGTGGCCAGCGGTGCGAGCATCTGCTTGAGATAGGCGTCAACCGATTCGGCGTTCGCCTCTGTCAGTGCGTCGATCTGCACATCGTTGAACGCGTTGAATTGACGCAACGCCCGGACGGCCTGACTGAGGCCCTGCATCTCGTGTGGATCGATCTCCCGCTGGCTGAGCATCACACGAACGCGATCGGGCAGCGGTTCGACCAGCTGGTCGAAGGTTTTGGCGGAGTTGATCAACATCTGCGCCGACATCGTCGCGATCGCGCCGTCGGCCCCGGCCTCGTGTCCGACGATCAGCAGGCGGCGTGCGATACGGCGGTACTGCTGCTGGGAGGAGAGGACGACGCGGTCCGCGTCCGACAGGCCGTTCATCCGCGACGAGCGCGAGCTGATTTGTTCGTCCAGCCAGTTCAGCGTCTGTTCGTAGGGTTGCTCGGGGATCGCCGGCGCGTCGAGGTGCAGCTGCCCTGTCACGTCGCCCGGAGCCGAGAGAAGCGTCGCCAGCAAACAACACGGGATTAAGACGCGTCGGATCATGATTGTGTCAGGCCTCGCGGCCAATGTATTGACGATACACCCGGTCGATTCGGCTCACCATCTTGCGCCAATCGAAACGCTCGATGCAGCGGTATTGGCCTTCGGTCGCCATGGCGCGGGCGCGGGACAGGTCGCCCAGGGCTTGGTCGATGGCCTGGCGCAGCTTGTCGCGGTCGCCGGTCGGCACGAGGTAACCGGTTTCGTTGGGGATACACACCTCGGGGCTGCCGTCACAATCATAGGCCACGACCGGCGTGGCGGTTAGCAGCGCCTGCGGCACGGTACGCGGCAGGCCCTCGTGGTAGCTGGGGTGCACCATCAGGTCCATCGCGCGGATCATCTTCGGCACGTCCTGCGGCGGGATCAGCCCCGTCATGACCACGCGGTCGGCCATGCCCATTTCTCCGAGCTGTTTCTCGTGGCGCGGTCGCAGCCAGCCGTCGCCCACCCAAAGCAGCTTCAGGCCCGGGTGCTGCTTGACCAGTTCCACCATGCCGGCCATGACGTCTTCGTGTCCCTTCAGGTCTGACAGCCGCGCGACGGTGCCGACGACAAGGTCGTCATCGTCAAAGCCCAGCTCGGCGCGCGTGATCTCTCGGTCCTGCGGCGCCTCGATGTAGGGCTCGAGTTCCATGCCGCTGTAGACGGTGGTGTACTGGTCCGCTCGGCCCACGCCTGCGTCGACGGCCTGTTCGATCATCGAATCGGCGACGGTGACGATGTGGTGACAACGCCGCGCGGCCCAGCGTTCCAAGGCGATGTACACGCGGTTCTTCCATGCCGGCAGGAACGGATGGAACGGCAGGCCGTGGATCGTGTGGACGACGACGGGCACCTTGCGTTTCCACGCCGCGGCGCGGCCGAGGATGCCCGCCTTGGAGGAATGGGTGTGCACGACGTGAGGCTTGATCTTGTCGATGAGCTTGAGGCACTGGCGATAGCCGCGCAGGTCGTGCCACGGGTTGACGGCGCGGCGCATGGCGGAGAGCTCGACACAGCGTGCACCGGTTTCGCGGGCCTGTTTGAGCAGCGAGCCCTCGGGGCCGTAGATCGGCCCGAACGCGAGGGTGACGTCGTGGCCGGCTTCCTGTTGGCCGCGCACGGTGAGGATGGTGTTTTCCTGGGCGCCGCCGAGGATGAGCCGGGTGATGAAGTGGATGATCTTCATGTAGGCACGATTGTGTGTTGCGGGCGGGTAAATGTCTAACGGGTGATCAGTCGTAGCGGATCCACTCGAGGCAGAGACCGCCCGGTTCGATGGTGGGGCCGGCCTTGGCGCGGTCGGGCTCGGCCAGCAGCGCGTCGACATGGTCCGGCTCCCAGTGCCCCCTGCCCACCTCGATCAGCGTGCCGACGATGATGCGCACCATGTTGTAGAGAAAACCCGTGCCCGCGACGATCACGTGCAGCTCGGGGTCGTCGCCGGGTTCGACGCGGCAGTCGGTGATGGTGCGGACGGTGGTCGTGCGACCGTGCGCGGTGTTGGCGAACGACTCGAAGTCGTGCGTGCCGATGAGTCGGCCGGCGGCGTCGCGCATGCGGTCGAGGTCCAGGTTCAGCCAGCAGTGGTAGACGGTGTGTCGCAGGGCGAGGGGGCGGTGCGTGCTGTTCCAGATGCGGTAGCGGTACTGTTTTTCCTTGGCGCCTGAGATGGCGTCGAAGTCATTGTCGACGATGACCGCCTCGCGGATTTCCACGTCGTTGGGCAGGCGGCTGTTGATGGCCATGGGCAGGCGGTCGAGGGGGATGCGCAGGTCGGCGTCGAAGTGCGCGACCTGTCCGACCGCGTGCACGCCGGTGTCGGTGCGGCTGGCGCCGATGAGCGTGAGCGGTTGACCGATGACCTGCTGGAGCGTGCTGCGCACCACGCCCTGCACGGTCCGCAGCGGCGCGCCGTCTTCGGCGGTCTGTTCCTGCCAGCCGTGGAAAGCCGATCCGTCGTAGGCAATGGTGAGCTTGTAGCGCATGGCGATAGCGTAGCGGCTGAAGGGCCGAGATACACGGGCAAGGGGTTAGTGGTGGTTCAGGCCGTTGGGTCGGAGCTTGATGATGACCTCGTCGTCGCGGTCATCCTTGACCTCGGCTTTGCGGACCAGGCCGACGTAGATGTCGTGGTCGCCGTCGACGTCGATGTGTCGGATCATCTCACAGTCCATCCAGGCCAGGGCGCGCGCGATGATGGGCGAGCCGGTCGGGCCGCGCTTGATGTCCATGGCCTCGAAGGGATTCTCGCCGGCGTCGATGCCGTCGCGGAAGATCTTCTGGGTGAGTCGATCGCTCGAGGCGACCTGGCAGAGGGCGAACGCGTGAGAGTCGTGCAGCAGCGGCACGATCGGCCGACCCTTGGGCAGCGCGATCATCACCATCGGCGGATCGGTCGAGAGCTGTTGCACCCAGCTGACCATCACGCCGCGGTTGCGCTCCTCGTGATGCGATGTCATGATAAAGATGCTGCCGGGGATGCGCCCCAGCGCCTGGCTGATGCTGCTTGGTGTTTCATCTGCCATGCTTCCACCTTTGTGGTCGAAAGGATACTTGCATCGACCGGGCGATGTAAAGCGGTAGGCCCCCGGCGGCGTCGGAATCAACAATCGTGTGCGCTACACCTCGTCGAGGGGGAGCTGTCGCGCGGTGTCGAGGAAGTTGTGGTAGTTGGCCAGGCACTCGGTCATCGAGTCGCCGCCGAGCTTGTTCAGCAGGGCGCCGGCCACCTCAAACGCGACCACGTTTTCCATCACGACCGACGCGGCGCTGATCGCGGAGATGTCGGACCGTTCCCACCCCGCCTCGGCCGCGTCCTTGGTGTTCAGGTCGATGCTGCGCAGGGGTTTGCCGAGCGTGCTGATCGGCTTCATCGCGCCGCGGACGACGATGGGCTGACCGTTGGTCATGCCGCCCTCGAGGCCGCCGGCGTTGTTGCTGCCGCGCGAGAATCCGAGCGTCGGCGTGTCCTTCCGGGACTCATCGAAGAAGATCTCGTCGTGCACCTGGGAGCCCGGCAGCTGGCCGACCTCGAAGCCCATGCCGATCTCCACGCCCTTGAACGCCTGGATGCCCATCACGCCGTACGCGATGCGCGCGTCCAGCTTCTCGTACCAGTTCACACACGTGCCAAGCCCGACGGGTGCGCCGAACACGTGACACTCGACGATGCCGCCGGCGGTGTCCTTGGCCATCTTCTGGTCGTTGATGAACGCCTTCATCGCCTCGTCGGCGGCGTGGTCGGGGCAGTAGCAGTCGCTGTTGTCGCGTGGCTCGATCAGGTCGCGCCAGTTGTCGGCGGTCACCTCGAAGTCGCCGCGTGCGGCACCCACCTGGCGGACGAAGCCGAACACCTCGATGCCGAACGCTTTTAGCAGGCACTTGGCCAGTGCGCCGGCGGCGACACGGCTGGTCGTCTCGCGGGCGCTGGCGCGCTCCAGCGTCTCGCGACAGTCGGTCGTCAGCCACTTGATCGAGCCGGCCAGGTCCGCGTGACCGGGTCGGGGACGATGCAGCGGGGGGGTGCGCTCGGCGTCGTCGAGACGGTGGTCGCTGTTCCAGATGGCCATGGTGATCGGGGCGCCGATCGTGTGCATCTGTCGCACGCCGGTGAGGAAGTCGACCGTGTCGGTCTCGATCTTCATTCGGCCCCCACGGCCGTACCCGCCCTGGCGGCGGCGCAGCTCGTGGTTGATCAGGCCCTGATCGATGGCCAGGCCCTTGGGCATGCCGTTGACGAGGATGAGGCACCCTCGGCCGTGGCTCTCACCGGCGGTGTTGTAGGTCAGTTGCGACATAGGCGGGCATTGTAGCGAGTCGGTCGCGGACTCGCAGGGTGGGGAAGAGGGGAAAACGGCTTGGCGAGCTTATGTAGATGAACCCAGGGCTTGCGAGATCAGACCGGGCAGGGCGTCGGCCAACGTCTCGGTGGCCAGCCTTGTGTCGCGACCGAGGCGGATCAGTGCGGGGATGTCGTGGGGGTGCGTTAGCGCGTAACCGATAGATCGGCCGAGGTCCGCGCTGCCATCGGGTTTGACGAGGCGATCGATGCCGGACGGCAGGCGTTGATCGGCGGTGTCGCTGATCGTGCGCACGCAGAGCCAGGGGATGTCGTGTGTCTCACACACGCGTGCGACGGCGGCGGACTCCATGTCGGCCGCGGCCGCCTCGTAGCGGTCTTGCAGGTCGCGTTTGTCGGCCGGGCGCGTCGCCACGCGGTCGATCGTCACCAATCGGCCGGTCTTCTTGATCGACGCGGCGCGTTCGTACACCTTACCGGTCACCGAATCGATGATGCGCTCAGGGATGACCAGGTCGCCGATCTGCAGCGCCGCGCTGAGCGCACCCGCCAGCCCCGCGATCACGACCAGCTGTGGGTTGTGTCGATCGATCAGCGTTGCCGCGGCGCTCGACGCGTTGCGCGGCCCCATGCACGACACACCCAGCACGCACGGGCCGAACGGCGTTTGTCCCGTGTAACACTCGGGTTCGCCCGGCTCGCGGGGTTCGGCGGTCAGGCCGAGCCGCTCGGCCAGCGGTTGGGCTTCGAGGCGGATGGCCGTGAGGATGAGGATGGGTGCGTCTGACATGGATTCGACAAACCGATGGGTTTGTTTAACCATATACCACATCGGTCACGCGTGTGTGACCGCTTGTCGATTAATGTTTGCCGATGGGAGATGTCATGGCCGTGCAACACATGGTGTGGATGAAGTTTCACGACGGAGTCAGCGACGAGCAGATCGCCGAGCACTGTGAGCATCTTCGCGGTCTCAAGGCGATCGTGCCCGGCATCGTCGACATCGCGGTGGGGGAGAACTTCACCGACCGTGCCGAGGGCTGCACGCACGGCCTGCTGGTCACGCTGACCGACCGCGCGGCGCTGGAGACCTACGCCACGCACCCGGCCCACGTGGCCGTGGCCGATCCGCTCAAGCGGGACGCGAAGCTTCTGGCGATGGATATCGAGGCCTGAACCGCGCGGCGACGGCCGACGTATCAACACCCTCCCTCGCTTTCCTCCGGACCGGTTTGGCGGTTCAATACGGCTTATGGTCATCGCATGCCTCTTGCTGATTCCCCTGGCGCTGGCGATCGGTCTGCCGCTGACGTGGCTGTGTCGGTCCGCCGCCCACCGGGTGGGGCAGCTCGACGAGCCCGGTGATCGCAAGCTGCACGCACGACCGATGCCCGTCACCGGCGGCATCGCGATCTTTTGGGCCATCATGGCGCCGATGCTGGCCGGCTTGGCGGCGGTGTGGCTGCTGCCCGAGAAGACCTGGGAATCTCTGTTGCCGCAGTCGGTCGAACACCTGGCGTACCTCAAGAGTCGCACGGGGCTGGTGGGGGCGTTGATCGGCTCGCTGTTTGCGCTGCACGTGATGGGTGTGGTCGACGACCGCAAGGGTCTGGACCCGATGGGCAAGCTACTGGTGCAGGCCGTCGCGGCCTTGGTGTTGGCGTTGGCGTTTGATCTGCGCGCGCTCGAGATGCTTGGGCCGATCGTGGGCGTGGTGCTGGCGGTGCTCTGGTTAGTCGTGATCACCAACGCGTTCAATTTTTTAGACAACATGGACGGGCTGTCGGCCGGCGTGGCCGTGATCGTCGCGTCGATCATGCTGGTGATCGCGCTGATGGGGGCGCAGTGGTTCGTGGCGGGGGCGCTGGCGCTGCTGATCGGCGCGCTGCTGGGCTTTCTCGCGTTCAACTTCCCGCCGGCCAGCATCTTCATGGGTGACGGCGGGTCGCTGGTCATCGGGTTCCTGCTGGCGTTTTGTGCGCTGCGTCTGACCTACGTGCACATCGAGCCGGGCCGGGTCAGCGGGTCGGCCTGGTGGGCGGTGTTCACGCCGCTGGTGGTCATGGCGATCCCGCTGTACGACCTGACCAGCGTGACGATCATCCGCCTGCGAAAGGGCATCAGCCCGTTCAAGGGAGACCGACGACATTTTTCTCATCGCCTGGTGAAGCGAGGTCTTTCCGAGCGGGCCGCGGTGGAAGCGATCTACGCCTGCACGCTGGCGACGGGCGTCGGCGGCGTGTTGTTGGGGCGCGTGCCCGGCTGGGCGGGGGCGCTGGTGATCGCGCAGACCGGCGCGATCCTCTTGGTGTTAGCGCTGCTGGAGCGGGCGGGCAACGGGAACGGTGACGCGTGAGCGAGCGTGCACACAACCGGTGGGAGTGGCTGGCTGACGCGGCGCTGATCGGCGCGCTGGCGCTGGCGGCGGCGCGGTGCCTGGTGCGTTTTCAGATCGAACCGCTCGGGCCCGGTGCGACCGGCATGGAGGTTGGGCCGGAAGGTTTGATTGTTTTTAACAGCCTCTCGATCGTCCCGTTGATCGGTGCGTCGGCTTATCGACTGAGTCAGCGTCGGTCTTGTTTCGGTGCGGTGGCTGTTTTGATGCTGGTGATACCGTTTATCGGGATGAGGTCCATCGAACACTTGGGCTATGACACCGCGCTGATCGGTTCGTGGTGGGCGGCGCTGGCGCTCGGTGTGACGGTGATGTATTCGACGGACTCGCCGCGCCGTCGAATCATGCTGGTGGGTGTGTTGGTGGGGCTTCTGTTTACGCTGTCCCTCCAGGCGATCAATCAGTACGTCTTTGAGCACGCACGCACGGTCGAGCACTACGAGACGAATCGCGAGGCGCTTTTAGAGCAGATGGGCATCGAGCCGGGCTCGGTCGGGCAGACCAAGTACGAGACACGCTTGTATCAGCGCGAAGCGACGGGATCGTTTGGTTTGTCCAACGTGTTCGGTTCCGTTCTCGGCGTTCTGTTGCTTACGACGCTGGGTGCGGGTGTTGCGGTCTGGCGATCGTCTTCGAGCGCGGTGGTCAAAGCGGTTTTGGCGATCGTGTGTGTGATCGGCTTGGTGTCGTTGGGCATGACGCACTCGAAGGGAGCGGTAGTGGCGCTGATGTTGGTGGGTGTGTCTACAGTCATAGCGTGGTGGATCACACGAAATCGATCGGGTGTTGGGTTGTGGCGTGCGATGGCGTTCGGCTTGGTGGCGCTCGTGTTAGGTGTGCTGGCTGTACGGTTCGCTGTGGGCCCGCCCGAAGATCACACCGGCGAACGATCGCTGCTGTTTCGCACGTACTACATCGAAGGGTCGATGCGGATGATTGCCGAGGCGCCGATCTCTGGCATAGGCGACTTCGGTGAGGCGTACCTGCGATTCAAGAATCCTCTGGCGCCCGAAGACGTGTCCGATCCGCACAACGTGTTTGCGATGTGGATCGCGTCTCTCGGTATCGTCGGTTTACTCGGCGGTGTGATGCTGCTTGCCTGGCTGTGGCGTGGTATGAGCGCAGTCGCTAGCGATGAAAGACAGGATGATGAACAACCGGTTCCACGACACTGGCACGCAGCGTGCGCGATCATCGTTTCGCTGTTGATCTTCGCGGCACCCTTTGGTGTGCAACTAAGGGCGCTGCTGCCTCAGGCACAGTCTGCGGGCGAGCAGGCGGCGCTGGCTTTGCTTGCGGGCATCATGCCCGCGATCGGCGTCGTTGTTATGGTTCTGCTGATTATCCGATTGACCACACTCCGCCTTGATGATCGATGGATGCGGACTGGCCTGTTCGCCGCGGCTGTGATGGTGATGGTGCACGGCCAGATCGAGATGAATCTGACCAACCCCATGGCGGCGCCGCTGATGTGTGTGCTGCTCGGCGCCGCGGGGTGCGGCACCCGACCCCAAGGTTTAAGCAAGCGATGGCCCAAGGCAATGGGGGTCAGTCTGGTCTTGCTCACGTGTCTAGCCAGTGCCGCTGTCATTGAAATCAACCGATTCGATACCGCGCCGGAAGAATGGTCGCCGCGTCAGGTCGATGAACGATCGTTGATCGAATCGGGCCACACCGCCGTTGGTCGTGCGGACTACGACACGCTCGTCATGCTTTTGGATGATGTAAATGATCTGCGTCCGACCTACCACGAGCAGGTGCGATCACAGAAGCTGCATCGTTTCATCTTCACTGCGCAACAGTTCCACCACTGGCTGAAGACCCATCCGCATCCCGATACCCAGTCACAATCGGTGCTCAAGCAACTTGAACAATCCATTCTGTCCGGTTGTGAGGACTTGGCCGAACGCACCCCCTACAGCATCGACAACCACCTGCTCATGGCGGACGCGGCCTGGGACATGGGGATGACCGATCGGGCGGCGGCGTGGTACCGGCGGGCGATCGAGATCAGCGATAACTACTATCTCGATCCGGATTCGCAGATGGTCGACGAAGATCGCCGACGGGCCGAGCGGCGCATCGCGGCGGCAGAAAACGACAACAACCCTTGAAGCCGGGGGGGGTTCGGTTACGATAGTTGGGCATGATCGTCGACCTGCACACCCATCTCTGGCAGAGCCCCGAACAGCTCGGTGAACCCATCGTGGCGCAGATGCGCCGCCGGTTTGCGGGCGCGTTCGCGATGCTCGACGCCAGCCCGCAAGCCCACGAGGCCGCCATGGCCCCGGTCGACGCGTCCGTCGTGCTCGGTTTCCGTGCGGTGGCACTCGGGGCGGACGTGCCCAACACGTTCCTCGCCGAGTACGTCCGCAATCGCCCCGACCGCGTGGTCGGTTTCGGTGGGATCGATCCGACGGAGACCGGCTGCGTCAAACAGCTGCGCGAGCTTCCCGACATGGGCCTGGCCGGCCTGACGATCAGCCCCGCCAGCCAGGGTTTCCACCCGTCCGACACGCGCGCCATGAAGGTGTACGCCGTGGCCGAGGAGCTGGGCCTGCCCGTGCTGCTCCACCAGGGCACGCACCACACCGTCGACAGCCACATGGCCTACGCCCAGCCGTTCCTCTACGACGACATCGCCCGCGAGTTCCCCGACCTCAAGCTGGTCATCGCGCACTGCGGGTACCCCTGGATCGACCAGACCCTCACACTCATCGGCAAGCACCCCAACGTGTACGCCGAGATCAGCGACGTCATCGGCAGGCCCCTGCACCTGTACCAGATGCTCCAGTCGGCCCACCAGCTCGGCGTCTGTGAGAAGTTGCTGTTCGGCAGCGACTTCCCCTACCTCACACCCACCGAGGCCATCGAAACGGTGTACTCGATCAACAGCGTCTTCCAGGGCACGGGCATGCCCAGCGTGCCGCGTGAGAAGCTGCGCACGATCGTCGAGCGTGACGCGCTGTCGGCGCTGGGCATCACGCTCGGCTCCGCGCCCAAGCGGGTGACACCGGTGCAGACGCCTGAGCCGCAGGGCACGGCCCTGATCAAGGACGGTGCGGTATGACGCGGTGGCTGGTGTTCATGGCGGTGCTGTTGACGGGGGCGACGGGTTGTGAATACCTCGATGTGCAGTCCGTGCCGTTTGTCGGCGCGGTGCGGTTGAACCCGATCTACGGGCCGCTGACGGTGCGGACGGCGGTCGGTGAGAACGAGATCCCCGAGGCGGGCCGGTTCGACACGGCGGTCTACACCGCCACGGACCTGCAGAACGCCGAGTTGCTGCTGGTGGACGGGCCGGCCGACGCGGCAACGCGCGTGATGCACATCCGCATGTTCTGGAAGAGCGCCGCGGGCCGCACGCCTTTCGATCCCAGCGCCACCAACGCCGCGGTGCGTTACATCACCTTCACCGGCGACGACGTGACGATCTACGGCGGTGGGGGGCTGATGAGCCCACGCGGCACCATGGGTGAGGGCAACCTCTCGGTCCTGCTGGAAAACGCCACGCTGCGCATGATGGACGCCAGCTCCGGTGTCGATGTCGACGCCAGCGAGCCCATCGTCGCCGAGGGCACGTTCTCCGCTCGCCTCGATCAACAACAGATGCGCGAGCTGCGTCACAAGATTCAGCAGCGCGTGAATGAAAAGCTCGGCTACTCCCGCGTGGTGTGGGAAGCGCCCAGCTCGACAGAACCATTCGGCGGTTAATCGCGTCGCGACCGGTCGGGTCCGTATGCGTCGCGTGATTCAACACAACACAGGGGCCAAGCGCGATGCGAAACCTCGCGGCACGGAAGCACATCGGTCTATTCTGTTTGTTGGCGATCTGCACAGCCCTGCTGGGCACGCTCGGCGCTCTGGCGCTGGCGCAGGACGAAGCCCCGTCGGAATCATCCACGGTCGATCAGACGCCCACCACGCCCCAGCCGACGCCGGACGACGACGCGGCCGATCCGTCTGACGAAACCAACGCGACCGAAGAAGACCCCGGCTGGGGTGAA
>JANQJT010000076.1 GCA_028281485.1 Phycisphaeraceae bacterium | reverse complement strand
GCCGCGGGGTGACGTGTCGTTCCTGCATGGGATCGCGCCGATCGGGACGAAGTGGCGCAAGCCGCACGTGCTGGGGCCGCGGTCGTACCCGAACGATGCGGCGGGGACGTACGAGGGTGTGTTGTGGTTTACGTTTGAGTGACGGGGGTCATCGCGTGACCCACACCGCCCCGCCGCTGCGGGCGTGTGCGTCAGTCGGGCATGATGAAGTCGATATCGCCGACCTCGGGGATGAGGCCGGCTTCAGCGCCTTCGGCGAGGAGTTGGCGGACGGCCTGCCTGCCTCGGTCGGTGTAGTCGATGGTCCAGTCGTTGACGTACATGCCGACGAACTTGTCGGCGAGTTCGACGCCCATGTCGCGGGCATAGTTGAGAGCGTAGTTGACGGCTTCGTCGCGGTGGTCGAGGGCGTACTGGATGGAGTCTGCCAAGACGCGGCAGATGGGTTGGAACTGGTCGGCCAGGTCGTTTCGGATGGCGTTTCCGCCGAGGGGCAGGGGCAGGCCGCGCGTGCTGCCCCACCACTCGCCGAGGTCGATGATGCGTTCGAGGCCTGCATTGGCGTAGGTGAGCTGGCCTTCGTGGATGATGAGGCCGGCGTCGAAGTCGCCTGCGACGACGCGCTCGATGATCTGGTCGAACATGACGACTTCGTAGTTGTCGAGCGTGCGACCGAGGGACCGGTAGAGCAGGCCGGTGGTGAGGAAGGCGGAGGTGCGTACGCCGGGGACGGCGAGTTTGATGTCGGGGAGTTTGTCGATCTCGATGGGTTTGGGTGCGACGATCATGGGGCCGTAGCCGTCGCCCATGGACGAACCGCAGTTGGTGAGGGTGTATTTGTCTGCGACGTAGGCGAGCTGGTGTATGGAGAGCGCGGTGATCTCAAGCTCGGCGTTTTCGCAGCGGTGGTTGAGGGATTCGATGTCCTCAAGGGTGTGCTGGAAGGTGTAGCCGGCGGTGTCGACCTTGGGTCCTGAGCCGAGGTCGGCCAGGGGATACCACATGAAGGCATCGTCGGGGTCGGGGGAGTGTCCGATACGCAGTGTGTTGGGTGTGGTCATGATGGGAGGGGATGATAGGGGCAAGAGGCGGGCAGGTCACGGCCCCAATCAGCGGGCGTCGGCGTGAGGTGTTGAGGGGTAGGCGTGAATGAGGATTTCGTGGACGAACTGCTGGGCGAGTTCGGGGTCGTTGCCGACGGGAACCCAGAGGGACTGTTCGTCGCCGCGTTCGGTCTGGAGGGTTCGGATGCCTGAGCCGCGTTGTCGGAAGCGTGTGGAGGTGAGGGCGGCGGTGTTGAGCATGCGGGGTGGGTGGGTGCGTCGGTGGAGGAGGCATTCGACGCGGAGTGTGTAGCGTTTGTCGGGTTCGATGGCGGAGGGCGTGGTGGCGGCGGCGGTGTTGGGTTGGATGCGGACGGTGACGGTGCGTCGCTGATGGTTGAAGGTGTTCTCGGCTCGCTGGTTGGTGGTGAGGGAGTCGGCGTGCCAGGGTTCGAGGAAGCTGGCGGCGGTGAGGGGCTGGGTGGTGATGATGCCGAAGCGTCGGTCCTGGCGGGCGATGACGAAGCGGTAGTCGCGGAGCACCTCGACGGCGGCGTCGAAGACGCGGTCGTATTCGTCGGCGTGGACGGGGATGGGGTTGTCGATCTGTGCGACGGGCGCGGCGCAGCCGACGAAGGTGAGCAGGGCCAGCGAAATGATCGAAAGGCGCGGGATCATGGGGTGAGTGTAACGGGCGAGGGGACGTTGTGGAAGGTGGATTTTCGTGCGGCAGGGGTAAAACGGGGCCCGAGAATCTCCGATAAAGACGAGGGGATGTAGGTGGGTAGAGAGGAAGTAGATGTCGCAGGAAGTCAGTTCACAACCGGTCCGGCGCAGTCGCCGCGGGCTCCAGGGCAAGGTGATCCTGGGTGTCGTGGTGTTGGTGACGGTGTCGACGGGTGCGTGCGGTTACTTCACGTCGTACCTGGGTGTGCGACAGTTGCGGAACACGATCACGCGTGACGCGCGCATGCTGACGGATACGGGGACACGGTACCTGGCGAGCAAGATCATCAACGAGCCATACACCAAAGAGGTCGAGCTGATCGAGGAGATGATCATCGACTCGCGCGTGTCGTTTGTGGTGATGCGTGACACGGAGGGGAATCCGGTGGCGCGTCGCGTGTCTGAGCCGGAGAGCTGGTGGGCGTACGCGGCGGAGTATGAGAAGGACCCGAAGCTGGACGCGTCGACGGTGAGCGTGGCTCAGTGGATCGCGTTGCCCCATGGTGAGCTGGTGGCGTACACGCTGCCGATCTGGCTGGACGACGACGACAATCGGCGTCACTTGTATGGGTTTTTGACGATGGCGGTGCGCGATCCGGCAATGTCGACGATGATCGTGTATGCGCGGGCGGGCACGGCTGCGATCGTGGTGACGATCTGTGTGTTGAGCCTGCTTCCGACGGTGTTGATTACGTACCGGTGGGTGCAGCCGCTTCGACAGATGATGCGTGAATCGCGGCGGCTGGCGGCGGGGAAGATGCCCGAGACGCTGGACGACGACCGCGGCGACGAGATCGGGGAGCTGATGGCGGCGTTCAACGGCATGGCGGGGAAGCTGTACCTGGCGCGAACGGCGCTCGAGAACGCGAACGTGGCGCTGGAGCAGAAGGTGGAAGAGCGGACGCGTGCGCTGCGGCTGGTGAACAACCAGCTGGAGCTGCAGATGAAAGACAAGGACGAGTTCATCCGCGCCATCACGCACGATCTCAATGCGCCGTTGCGGAATATCGAGGGGATGACGCAGCTGTTGATTCGTAAGCACGGCGAGTCGTTGCCGGCTGAGGCGCAGACGAAGCTGGAGCGGATCCTCGCCAACGCGGTCAACGAGTCGGAAATGCTCAACGATCTGTTGGAGCTGTCGCGCGTGCGGTCGCGGCCGGGCAAGGACCATGTGGTGGACCTGGTGGAGCTGTCGCGGCAGGTGATCGGATCGCTGGAGTTCGAGATCGGCGAACGGGGGATTGAGGTGAGCGTGGAGGGGCCGATGCCGACGGTGATCGCGGACCGCAACCGGATGCGGCAGGTGTACCAGAACCTGCTGGAGAACGCGGTGAAGTACATGCCGGCGGAGAAGTCGGACAAGCGGGTTGTTGTGGGTTGTCGGTTGGGGGGCGACGCGCCGGTTTTTTACGTGTCGGACACGGGGCGTGGCATCGATCCGCAGGACGAACATCGTGTGTTCCAGGTGTTTCAGCGTGCGCGTTATTCGGGCGAGCACAGCGAGCCGGGCCGAGGTGTGGGGCTGGCGTCGGTGAAGACGATCATCGAGCACTACGGCGGGCGGGTCTGGATCGACCGCGAAAGCGATTCGGACTGGCAGGCGGGCACGACGTTCTGTTTCACCATCGGCCCGCAACACGTGTCACGGTCGTCACAGACGTCACAATCGTTGCCATCGCGCCGATGAGTCGGCGCGGGACGGGGGTAGATGAACCGGGGACGGGGGCTGGACGATACGGATGATGGAGCGGACCGTCGATATCCGTTTGGAGTCTGTATGAAGCGTCATGCCCCGCATCTGCTGATTGTAGAGGATGATTACGACACGGCTGAGCTGATGGCTGAGACGTTGTCGGATCACTACGGCGTGGAATGCGCGACGATCGTGGATCGTGTGGCCGATGCGTTGTCGCGGGACCTGGACGAGATCGACCTGGTGCTGAGCGACTACAACCTGCCGGACGGCACGGGGATGGAGTTGGTGGAGGCGTTGCTGGCCAAGCGGGGGGACCTGCCGATCGTGATGGTGACGAGCGAGGCGGGGCTGGACCTTGCGATGAAGGCGATCCACATGGGGGCGTACGATTACGTGGTGAAGGCGGGGGAATACATGTTCACCGTGCCGCTGATCGTGCAGAAGAACCTGGCGGTTTGGGAAACGAAGCAGGACAACAGCCGACTTCAGGAACAGCTGAAACACACGCTGGACGAGGTGCGGATCAAGAACCAGCAGTTGGAAGAGATGGTGGTGCGCCTGGAAGAACAGGCGGCGACTGATCCGCTGACGGGATTGGCCAATCGTCGATCGATCAATGAGCAGCTCGATCGTGCGTTTGCCGAGTCGCAGCGCTACGGCAGCGATCTGGTGTGTGCGATGATCGACCTGGACGGGTTCAAGAGTGTCAACGATGCGCTGGGACACCAGGCGGGGGACAAGCTGTTGGAGACGGCGGCGCGTGTGTTGCTGGCGAACTGTCGCCGATCGGATGTTGCGGGGCGTTACGGTGGCGATGAGTTCGTGCTGCTGATGCCGCAGACCGATCCGGATACGGCAAAGCAGGCGCTGCTGCGTGTGCAGGATCAGTTCAAGCTGGCGATCCGTCCGTTGGTGGGAACGCATCGATTCGGGATGTCGATCGGCTTGGCGTGCATGTCGTTGAATCGGCCGGCTGCGGGTGAGCAGTTGGTCGCGATGGCGGATGCGGCGTTGTACAAGGTGAAGGCGGAGGGCAAGGGCGGGGTGTATCTGCACGAGCCGGCCCCCCTGCCGAACCGTCGGGTCGAGTCGCCGCGGTCATAAAACAATCCCCCCAGCCGATGAAGCCGGGGGGACTGCTCATTTTGCACAGCGTGGATCGGGGGTCTATTGCTCACTTAGCAGAGTGCGGCAAACATCAGGATCGCGAGGACCGCGATGCGCTTGCGTGCGCTTGCGTTGGGGCCGGTTTGTGTGAGTAACGCGATCATGCCCAGAGAGGGTCAATGGGCGTGCCAAAAGTCGGGCGGGCGAATATCTGCTATCATAACCACATGCAAAAGAGACACTTACCATCAATGATATGGGGGCGATGTGTGGGGCACGGGGTGTGCGGGATGTTGCGTGAAAACCACATCGGGGGGTGTGGGGGTCTTCTTTTGGTCATCATGTTGATCTGCGGCAATGTGACGCCAAGGGTTCGAGCTGAGGCGTTGGACGGTGCGTTGGCGCAGCAGGCGTACGCGGTGGCGGAGACGTGGATGGGGGATTTGCGTGTGCCGAAGGCGGGGCCGGCGATTGAGGTGGAGGGTGTGTCGGCGGTGCACGTGACGCTGCGGTTTGAGGGATTGGCATTGGGGCAGGGGATCGCGACGCTGGACAACCCGCTGGCGCCGATCGCGGGGACGGAGCCGACGGATGTGATGGCGCTGATGCGTAGCGCGATGGAAGAAGCGATCGGTGAGGCGCGGCGGGGATTGGAACAGTTGGCGAGTCGGCCGGGCAATCAGAAGATGCCGCGTCGATTGGAAGCGATCGCGCCGCTGCTTCGTTTGGAGGTGGCGATTGCGCGCGCGCCGCAGCGTGTGCGCTTGAGTTCTCTGGACCAGCTGCCCCACCGCTACAAGCCGGGCTTGCACGGGCTGGCGCTGCGTGATGGGAAGCGTTGGTCGTGGGTGTTTCCGGACACGGCGGTGTCGGCGAATCTGTCGATGGGTGCGCAGCTGCGGCGGTTGGCGGCGGGGCTGAACCTGGGGCAGGAGGTGATTCGAGAGATCGGCGGGGACGCGGGGCCGACGCTGTATCGGTTTAGTGTGGAGCACGTGGTTCGGCCGGGGCTGAACAAGCCGATGGTGACGCTGCACCGCGGGAGTCGGCCGATCGCGCCGATCGGGTTGTCGTCGAACCAGATCGATGCGGTGAGCAAGACGTGGGCGACGTACCTGATGGGTCGCCAGGATCGGACGGGGCGTTTTTCGGGGACTTATCAGCCGACGAGCGGCCGATTTGAGCCGGCGCGTGCGCCGTTGAGCGATGCGGCGCTGGCGTGCTACGCGCTGGCGCGGCAGGCGCGCGTGGGGGGCGCGGATGATGCGACACGCCAACAGTACGAGGCGGCGGCGGGGCTTGGGTTGCGTGCGGTGTTGGAAGATTTGGGTGTTCCCCACGACTCGGGGGCGGCGGCGCAGACAGACAAGCGGCGCCCAACGGGCGCGGTGGCGATGACGCTGATGGCGCTGCTCGAGACGCGCGGGGCCGATGAGCTGACGGTGGCGCGAGATCGGCTGGGTGGTTTGTTGTTGATGTCGGTCGGTGAGCGGGGTGTTGTGCGGTCGAGCGATCATCGGTCGGCTTCGCCGGCGTCGCGACCGACGCGGGCGCTGGTGGCGCTGGCGCTGGTGCGTTTGTACGAGCGGACGCGCGACGAGCGTTACATGGACAAGGCGCTGGTGGTGCTGGGTGGTGTGTGGTCGGAGGATTTGGAGCAGCGACCGAACGGCGCGGGGCCCTGGTTGGCGATGGTGGAGGTGGAGTTGAGCGCAATGGGGCGTGGGACGCTGGGGGTGATCGGGGTGAGGAAGCTGAGCGATGCGATGTGGTCGCGGCAGGTTCGGCCGCTGAGCCTGACGGCGTCGGGTGATATCGATTCACCGGATTACGTGAGCCCGGACACGATCGGCGGGTTTGCGTTGACGGAGGCGTTCTTGCCGGAGCCGACGTGGATGAGCGCGGGGCCGGTGCTGTGGCAGGCGGTGGTGCTGGGGGGTGATCAGATGGTGACGGACGAGGAGAAGGTGGAGTGGATGATGAACACGGCGCTGGGGCTGCGGTTTTTGTCGCAGCTGACGATGCGAGCGGAGGACGCGTACTACGCGCATCAGCTGAATCCGACGGTGGGCGGTGTGCGTGTGGCGCCGTGGGACAACCGTCAGCCGTTGGGGGCGACGGCGATGGCGCTGCTGGCGGCGAGCGAGTTCACGCGGGTGGTTGGGGAATAATCGGGGTGACTGGATTGCACTCCGCTGCGCTTCGTGGCGCCTGCGGCGTGAACGGCGCGACCGGGTCGCCTACGGCGACAAGGTCGTAGGTTCAATCTATTTCCTTAGTGACAACGGACGAGCCCAAATTGGGCTCGTCCGTTGTCAATCGGGGTGACTGGATTTGAACCAGCGACCTTCTGCTCCCAAAGCAGACGCGCTACCAAGCTGCGCTACACCCCGTGTGTGGGCTGATACTGTATCGGCTGATCGGGCCGGGGCCAATGATGATATGGGAAACCGCCCTACCGATTCAGTCGGCGTTTTTCTCGGCGGGTGGTGGGTCGGCGGGCGCCTGGGTGGGTTCGCCGCCGAGCGCCTTGCGGATTTCGTCGAGCATGTCGTCTGCCTTGAAGGGCTTGAAGAGGACGGCCTGGAGCCCTTCCTGGCTGGCGCGGACGACGGAGTGTGCGGGGTCGTATCCGAAGGCGGTCATGAGGATGACGGGGACGGTAGCGTCGCGGCGGCGTGCGGCGGCGAAGATCTCGTAGCCGTTGCGGTGCGGCATCTTGATGTCGGAGACGATGAGGTCAAGGGTGTTCTGGTCGATGACCTTGACGGCTTCTGCGCCGTCCTTGGCAACGAAGACCTTGGCGCCGCGCTTGCGGAGGACCTCGGCGACGGTGTCGCGGATGGTCTGCTCGTCGTCGGCGACGAGGACCTGCTTGTCGGTGAAGAGCGGATCGGTCTGCCCGGCGTCTTCGCCTGCGCCGAGGACGGTCTTGGGGGCGTCGCCGGCGTGTGCGACGGAGTGTCGGATGTCCTCGACGTTGTCGAGGATCTTGCCGAGGCGTGAGCGCATGTCTTCATCGCCGATGTACTGGTCCATGAGGCCACGTGTTTCGGTGACGATGTCGTTGAGGGGGACGGCGATGAGGTTGCCGACGTTTTCGGCGAGCAGGCCAGTGGTGTTGACGCGTTCGGTGACGAGCAGGTCGAGGGTGTTGAGCGCCATGGCGATGTATCGGCCGAAGATCTCGGCGAACTGGCGGTCGTCTTCGTTGAACTGTCCGGGTGTCTGGGACTCGATGTTGAAGATGCCGATGATCTTGTCGTGGAGTCGGAGGGGGACGGTGAGGGAGGATTTGGCGTGGTCGAGGCCGATGACGTAGCGGGGGTCTTTTTCGACGTCGTGGCAGATGTAGCTGCGACCGGTGGCGGCGACGTAGCCGGAGATGCCGTTGCCTTCCGGTTGGGCGTAGAGGTCGACTTCCTTGGCTTCTTCGGGGAGGCCGACGGCGATGACGAGTTCGAGCTTGTTGTTCTTGCGGTTGAGCAGTCGGACGCAGAAGTGGTCGAAGTGGAGCAGGTCGTGGACGAAGCGGATGGTTTTTTCTTCGAGGATGCGGAGTCGGTCGGCGACGTTCATCTTGGAGATGCGTTCGACCTCGAGTCGGCAGAGCTCGGAGCCGGCGGAGTCGATGGCGTCAATTTTCTGTTGGAGGCGTCGGCCGGACGAGGCGTCCCAGACGACGGCGACGACCTGTCGGATCTCGCCGTCGTCGTCGATGACGGGCGAGACGATCATTTCGTAGTAGGAGTCTGAGCCGACCTGGAATCCGAACTTCTTGGAGCGGATGCGTGCGGTTTCGTCATCGGAG
>JANQJT010000031.1 GCA_028281485.1 Phycisphaeraceae bacterium | reverse complement strand
TCCGCCCCGCTCACCGCCAAATCGTTCACCGTCCCGCACACCGCCAGGTGACCGATGTTCCCACCGGCAAACTTCCACGGCTGAACCACGTAACCGTCCGTCGTCATCACCACACGGTCGCCGCCCGTCGCACCCAACACCGCACCGTCATCCAACACATCCAACGCCGGGTTGCCGATCCGCGGCAGCACCGTCTCCAGCAACAACTGATCCGTCAGCTGCCCACCCCCGCCGTGCGCCAGCACCACCTCGCGCGTCGACGCGTGCGGAGCCGGATGATGCATATCACTCTGTGGTCTTTCCGTTGCAGTCATGGTGTTGCGGCCCTTTCTTCTCCCACCCGCTTCCGCCTCGCGATCGCCGGTCGCTGATACTTGAACCACGCCTGGCACGTCCCCTCACCACTCACCATGCAAGGCCCGATCGGCCGCACCGGCGTGCAAGCCGTGCCAAACAACCGACACTCGTCCGGCTTCGCCAACCCCGCGATCACCTGCCCGCAAACACAACCCGCGGGCTCACGATCCTCAATCTCCTCCAGCTCATACACGCGCGCCGCGTCGTACTTCGCATACGACTCACGCACCGCCAGCCCGCTGGCCGGGATCACCCCCACGCCCCGCCACCGCACGTCCGCCACCTCGAACACGCGATCGATCAACGCTCGCGCCACCGTGTTCCCCGCATCCGTTACCGCCTCGGGGTACAGGTTCTCCAGACGCGCCTCCCCGCTTTCGATCTGCTCGACCAGCGCCGCCATCCCCTCAGCCATCAGCTCCGGCTCAAACCCGCCGATCACACACGGCACCCCGTACTTCTCAATCACCGGCTTGTACGCATCCCCACCGATGATCACCGACGCGTGACCCGGGCACAGAAAACCCTCCACGCCCGTCGGCTCGCCGCCCCAGTTCTCCAGCAACGCGTTGATCGCCGGGACCACCAGCTTGTGGCTCGCCATCACGCTGAAGTTGTCCAACCCCAGCCGCTCGGCCTCCAGCACCGCCGCCGCCGTCGCAGGCGTCGTCGTCTCAAATCCCACCGCCGCCAGAACCACCCGGCTCTCCGGCTCACGCTCCGCCAGACGCACCGCGTCCAGCGCCGAGTAAATCACCTCCACGCGAGCACCGTGGCAACGCGCCGACTCTAACGACCCCATCCTCCCCGGCACACGCATCATGTCCCCATACGTGCACACCGTCACACCATCCACGCCCGCGATCCCGATCATCCGATCGATATCGCCCTGGGCCGTCACACACACCGGACAACCCGGCCCGCTCAACAACGTCACGTTCTCAGGAACCAGCGCATGCAAACCGCTGCGGAACGCGCTCATCGTGTGTGTCCCACACACCTCCATGAGCTTCACCTCACGCCCGACACGCTGCGCCGCCGCGTGCAGACGCTCAAGCGCCGCGCCAATAGGCCTGTTGGGGCTTATCATGACATCACTCCGTATTGATTCGATTCCTATCCGACCGTACGCAGGTCACGTAAAACGTCCCACGTCTCTTTCGCCTCCCGCTCATCCAATCGCTGAATCGCAAATCCCGCGTGAATCAACACCCAATCACCCATCTGGGCCTCCGGCGTCATCACCGTGCTCACGCTCACACGATTCCCGTGCAAATCCACAACCGCATCACCCGAAGGCTCACGATCCACAATCTTTGCAGGAACAGCTAGACACATGATTCCGACCCTTTCGCTTGGTTCATCCGTGTCGCCGCGACCAGCGCCTGGCCCAACGCCAGCCCGCCGTCGTTGGCAGGAACCCTCCGATGACGAAGCACCCGCAAGCCCCGTCGCTCCAACTCACCAGTCAACAACTCCGTCAACAGCGCGTTACAGAACACCCCTCCAGTCAGTCCAACCGTGGATATCTCATTCGCCTCCGCCGCCCCGCTCGCGGCCTCCGCCAAAGCCGCCGCAAACTGCTCATGGAACAACCGCGCCAGATCGCCCGCCGCCTCCCCGCGGCGACGCGCATGCACCAGGTACCGCACCAGCGGAACCAGGTCGATCTGTCCGTCCTCCAGATCAAACAGCAACCCAACCTCGGGCGCCACGCCCTCACGCGCAGCCGCCTCTAGCGCCATCGGCGCCTCCGCCTCAAAACGATTCGTCTCACAAACACCCAACAGCGCCGCCACCCCGTCAAACACGCGCCCCGCCGCCGTCGATTCCACGCAACGCACCCCCCGTCGCAGCATCGTCGTCAGCATCGCACGCTCCGTCGCGTCCGGCACCAACTCGCGCGCAATCGCCTTCTCGGCAAGCCCATCCCCATACGCCTGATCCAACAATCCCAAGCCGCAGCGCCGCGCATCACGCGCCGCCGCGTCACCCCCAGCCAGTCGAAGCGGCCTCAGATGCGCCACCCGCTCGTAACCCGACGCATCCGCGACCAACAGTTCGCCGCCCCACACCGCGCCCCCATCCCCGTACCCCACACCGTCGCAAACGATCCCCAGGACACGCTCCGAAAGCCCGTACTCCGCCACTAGACTCGCCACGTGCGCGTGATGGTGCTGCACCTCGATCAAAGGCACTTCCCAACGCTCCGCCCAGCGACGCGCCAGCTGGCTGCTCATGTACACCGGGTGCATGTCACACGCCACCCACGCCGGTTTGACATCAAACAAACGCATCAGATCATCCACCGCACGCTCAAACCCCTTCAGCGCCAGCGCATGCTTCAGATCACCCAGGTGATGACTCAAGATCACCTCATCCCCACGCACCACCGCCACCGTGTTCTTCAGCTCACCCCCAACACACAAGCCCATCCGCTCTGACGCCACACCCATCCGCACCGGCGCCGGCACAAAACCCCGCGCCCGCCGGATCGGCAACACACCGTCTCCCATATCCAACACCACCGAGTCATCCACCCGACGCGCGATCGGCCGATCGTGCCACAACATCGCATCGCACAAACCACCCAACCGCTCCACCGCCTCATCGTTATCAATCACAAGCGGCTCGTCCGTCAGGTTCCCGCTCGTCATCACCAGCGGCCCCAGCGTCTCATCCGCCGCAAACAACAGGTGATGAATCGGCGTGTAAGGCAGCATCACCCCCAAACGATCTGTACCCGGCGCCACTCCCTCCGCGACTCGCGGCCCCGCCTTCCGCGCAGCCAGCACGATCGGGCACGCCGGCCCGCTCATCGCCTCAACCCCCGCTTCGCTGATGTCGACCAGCTCCCGCGCCGCCGCCACACCCCGCACCATCACCGCCAAAGGCTTCGCATCCCGATGCTTCCGCAGCCGCAGCCGCGACACCGCACCCGCATCGTCCGCACGCACAGCTAGGTGATACCCACCCAATCCCTTGATCGCCAGCACGCGACCCGCCCGCAGCAGCTCCACCGCCCGCACGATCGGGTCCGCCGGAATCACACAACCCCTCGGGCTCACCAACCGGAGCGTCGGCCCGCAATCGTGACACGCGATCGGCTGCGCATGATGTCGGCGATCCTCCACATCCTCATACTCCGCCGCACACCGGTCACACATCGCAAACCCGCGCATCGTCGTGTTCTCACGATCGTAGGGAATCCCTTCCACGATCGAGTAACGCGGCCCGCAATTCGTGCAATTGATCAACGCGTACCCGTATCGCCGGTCACGCACGTCCAACAGCTCCGCCACGCAATCGGCACACACCGCCGTGTCTACCGTCACACGCGCTTCGCATCCTCCCAGGGCGCTGCGAACAATCTCAAAACCGTGCCCAACCCCAACCGGCTCAAGCTCCTCCGCTTCCACCGCATCGATCTGCGCCAAAAGCGGCTTCTCCGTTTCCATTCGGCTACGAAGCGTCTCAAGCGTCCCCGCCACGCCCTCCGCCTCGATCACCACACCCCGCCCGTCATTCAACACGTACCCCTCGACCCCCAGCTCACGCGCCAATCGATACACAAACGGACGAAAACCCACCCCCTGCACCTGTCCCCGCACACGCAGCCGCCGCCGCGTCACCCGATCCAGATGTGCATCAGCCGTCGACATGGTTATCCATCCCTGTTTCGACTCGCACCAAGCACCGACCACGAGCGTGTCGGCCGAATTGAGCTTTGTGCATCAACTAATATTCGGACAACTTTATACATTTATATACCAAAACCACCCCCAATGCCAGTCGCTTTGCCAAACAACCCTATATTTTCGTAAACCCCCTACCCGAATCGCCTTAGCTGATCACAAACCCCTCACGAAACACCCACGCACCCCAACCTCACTCCCCCCCGTTTAGACGCGACCCGCAGGGGAACGCTTCTCCCATCGCCACAGCGCACCGGGGGAATCCCCCTCACCCGCAATCTCCCCTCTCACTCCCAATCAGAGATCAGCAATGAGCAATCAGAGCCTCCCTCACCGCCCCTGCAACAACACACTCAACAGCCGGCTCGCCGTCGGATTACCCGGATTCAATTCCGCCAGCCGCTGCGCGTACTTGATCGCTTCTTCGCGCATTCCGATATCGTTGTGCATCGTCGCCAGCGTATAAAGAATCCCAAAGTGCTCCGGATAGTTCTTCAACTGCTCCCGCAGTACCCCCACCGCCTCAGGCGTCCGACCCAACGAATGAAGCGCCAGCGCATACGTCATCGCGTTGCCCGGCTCACTCTGCAACGCCAACGCCTTCTCAAAGATCAACACCGCCTCACGCACACGACCCTGTCGCACCAACGAATACCCCAGCGCCCGATACCCCAGCCCGATCGTCGGGTTCCGCCGCACCGCCTCACGCAACACCGTCTCCGCCTCCTGTTCGTCACCGGCCTTACTCCAATAGTCCGCCAGGTTGATGTACACCGGCAGGAAGGTCGGCTCGATATCGATCCCCTTCCGATACGCCGCCACCGCCTCCTCTTCACGCTCAAGGTTCAGGTACAACATCCCCAGGTTCATGTGCGCCGACCCGCGGTCCGCGTTGATCATCTGGTAAGCGACGTACTCCTTCATCGCCGCATCGAACGCCGCCTTGCCCTTCTTGTTCGCAACACCCACGTAACCCGGCGCAAGCACCGTCACCGCCTCCATCCGAACCGCTTTAGATGGATCGCTCAACGCCGTCACACCGTCCTCCCAGCGCTGCTGCGGATTCTCCACGATCTGCAACGACGACACCGCCTGCACACGCACCATCGGGTTCGGATCACTCAAGCCCTTCTTGAGCGTCGCGTAACGCACGTCCCCGCGCCGGTCACGAATCATCTGATACGCCGTCGCACGCGCGATCGCCGGGTAACCCCCGTCCAGCGCCAACGCCTCCAACTGACGATCCGCGTCTGCATCACTCCGACGCCCCGCGCCGATCGCCAAACCGTAATGCGGCCGATCCTCCTCAAACTCCCCGTACCACTCCTCCACATGCTTTAACGCCCACTCCGACGTCTGATCGTTGTGACAATCGTTACACGTGTTCGGCGTCCCCAGCTTCACCGACAGGTCCGGCCGTGGAATGCGGAAACTGTGATCCTGTCGCCAGTCCACCTGCATGTACACCCGGTCCAGCATGTGACAGTCCTTGCAGCTCGCACCCGCGCCGTCCATCTCGTGGAAATGATGGCTCGGCGTATCGAACTGCCCCGGATCGTGACACGACGTACACACCGCGTTGCCCTCACGCTGCAACTTCAAGCTGTGCGGATCGTGACAATCCACACAACGCACCCCCTTCTCATACATCAAGCTCTGCACAAACGAGCCGTACACATACACCTCGTCCTGAATCTGACCGTCCGCGTGATACCGACCCTCCCCCATCATCTCCAACACGTGCGTGTCATGCAGATTCCCACCGTGCACATACTGTTCCTCCGTCACAAACCGCCGCGCGTGACACCGCGCACACATCTCCAGCTGCACACGCGAACTCAGCGGCTGCGTCCGAACATACACACCCTCACGCGAGTTGAACGCCCACGACCCCCCGTTGCCGTTCTTCAGGTTCACCGTCAACCCCATCTCCTCCGCCGTCCCGTACGTGCCCGGCTTCTTCTCCCCGTCGACCTCCTTCGCCCAGTCCACGTGATTCCCGCCCGGCCCGTGACAAGACTCGCACGCCACGTTGATCTCAGACCAGCTCGTCTTGTACGAATCCGTCTCCAGGTCATAACGCTTCTGAAGGTTCGTCGAGTGACACTCCGCGCACATGAAGTTCCAGTTCTGATTCACCTCCGTCCAGAACAGCGCATCGCCCGGCACCACGTCCTCGTCATCCGGATACAGGTGGAACCACTCCTGACCGCCCGGCCCCATCGATCCGTCTTCCTGCTTGTACGCGCCTTCCGGACGCGAGTCCCACGCCAACGGCAGACACTGCAAACGACCGCCGGGGAACTCCACCAGGTACTGCTGCAACGGCTCCACGCCGAACACATACAACACCGGGTAACTCTCCATCGTCCCCTCTTCGCTCTGCGTCCGAACGAAGAACCGATTGCCCTCGCGGTAAAACCTCGACGTCACATCACGCAGCGTGAACGTCGCGTTGTCAAAATCACCCAACACCGTCTCCGGCGTCGCCACCTGCATCGCCAGATCGTGATGCGATCCCTTCCACAGGTTGTACTCCTGCTCGTGACACCGCACGCAGTTCGCCGTACCCACGTAAGCCACACCCGTCGGCGACATCGCGTCCAGCGAGATCGGACCGATCGGCGCTTCCAGCGGCTGATACTCAAACGGCAGCTTCCCCCCGCCGCCAAACCACAGCGACCCACCGATCACCACCGCCATGAACAACCCGACCACGAACAACACAACCAGCTTCTGATTCATACGATTCGCGCGCTCCTAGTGACTCATCACCCGCCCCGGCCTGCAATCCGTTCATGTTATTATCGGGAGTTTACGCCTTCTACTACAATGACGCACACAACCCCCATTTGGAGTCATCCCATGCCCACCTCACGACGCTTGCGGCCTGTCGCACTCCCACTCCTCCTCGCCCTCGCCCTCCTCACCCCCTTCGCTCTCAACGCCGAGGAAGACGCCCAAAAAGATCAACCCGATCTGCAACAGATCATGGAAGACGCCGGAAAACACTTCTCCGCCCTCCGCAAGATCGTCGCCAAAACCGACCAGACCGACCAGGCCCTGGAACACACCCACCAGCTCCAAACCCTCATGCTCGCCGCCAAGCCCCTCACCCCCGAAAAAGCCAACTCCCCCGCCAAGGCCCTCGCCTACCGTCGTCAACTCGCCGTCACCACCCGTGAACTGTGCAACCTCGAGATCGCACTGCTCGACGGCGACACCGAAAAGGCCAAGGAAACCTTCCGCAAGATCGGCGCTCTCCAGCGTGCCGGTCACAACCAGTTCAAGTAAAATCTCACCATGCCAACCCCCCTCTCCAGAGCCCCCCTCACGCTCGTCATCCTCTGCGCCTGCGCCGCCGCCGCGCAAGCCGCCGACTCCG
>JANQJT010000029.1 GCA_028281485.1 Phycisphaeraceae bacterium | reverse complement strand
ATTTCGGTGGGGGCGTCGCTGTCGGTGGATTGGAGGATGCCGAGTCCGAGGCCGTGGAAGGCGCGGCGGTGCATCAGGCGGTGGTTGTTGACGTCGGCGGGGTCGCCGTTCTCAAAGCCCCAGTGGGTGACGGGGCCGTCGAAGTGGAAGTCGAGTCGGTCGTTGGCGCGGGGGGACATGACGCCGTTGACGTCGACGAGTTTGAAGGTGATGTGGGCGAAGTCGCGGCGGTCGGGGGCGAGGTTGGAGTTGTCGGTGGTGATGACGATGCGTGCGGGGTGGCCGGCGGTGGTCTGGGTGGTTTCGGCGACGGGTTTGCCGTCTTGGTAGGCGACGGCTTTGAGCTGGCCGGGCTGGTAGCGGACGTACCAGAGGAACTCGAGCGTGTCCTCGCGTTGGTTGCGTCCGAGTGATTTGCCGTTGAGGAAGAGTTCGACTTCGTCGGCGTTGGAGTAAGCGACGACGGGGATCTCGGCTTCGGGCGCGATGTGGGGGTGTGTCCAGTGGGGCAGGAGGTGGACCATGGGGGTGTCGGTCCACATGCTCTGGTAGAAGAAGTAGTGGTCCTTGGGGAAACCGGCGAGGTCGATGATGCCGTGGTTGAACAGACGCATGGGGTATCCGCCGGCGGTCCAGCCGGATTCACCGAGGTAGTCGAAGCCGGTCCAGCGGAACTCGCCGGCGATCCAGTCTGTGTCGCGTGTGCGTTTCCATGCGGTGCGTGCGTTGATGCGGACGCCGGCGTTGTCGTAGGAAGAGGAGTAGCGGGGGTGTCCGTCGAAGAAGATCTGCTCTTCGCCGTAGGGTTCGAAGAAGTTCTTGCGCTGGTTCTTTCCCTGGCCGGGTCGTTCGCGCCACCAGGTGGGGACGCGGTAGAATCCGCGGGTCTGGTAGGTGTGTGGGACCTCGGTGAGGACGACGGGTTGTTCGGGGTGTTCGGCCTTGAACTTTTCGAGGACGCCGGGGGTTCCGCCGGGGCCGTTGAAGCCGGAGACGTCGACGCCGTAGAAGACGGTTCCGCCGGTGGTGGGGCGGGTGTTATCGAATTGGTGGATGAAACCGGTGATGTCGTGCTTGTCGGTGTGGCCGGTCTCGTTGCCGATGGACCACATGATGACGGAGGGGTGGTTGCGGTCGCGGCGGAGCCAGTCTTCGGTGTCCTTCTGCCACCACTGAGCCCATGCGACGCGTCCGTAGTCCCACTCGGCCTTCTTGTGCCAGCCGTCGAAGATCTCGTCCATGACGAGGAAGCCCATGCGGTCGCAGAGCTGGTAGAACTCGGGGGTGCGGGGGTTGTGTGCGGTGCGGATGGCGTTGCAGCCCATGTCCTTGAGGATCTGCATGCGGCGTTGCAGCACCTTGCCGTAGAGGGCTGCGCCGACGGGGCCGCCGTCGTGGTGTTCACAGACGCCCTTGAGTTTCACCTGCTCGCCGTTGAGGAGGAAGCCCTTGTGGGCGTGCCACTCGATGGTACGGATGCCGAAGGTGGTGTGGTATTCGTCGACGGGTTTGTTGTCGTGATATACGCGGCTGACAAGGGTGTAGAGATTGGGGGTTTCGACGGACCACCGCTGGGGTTTCGGGACGGTGAGCTGTTGGGTGATGGTTTGGCGGGTAGCCTTTTGGAGGGCGATGTCGGTCTTGGTCGTGGTGACGACTTGTTTTCCGGCGGGATCGAGGACGATCTGTTCGAGGCGGACGCTGGTCGCGGCGGCCTGTGCGCTGATGACGTCTGTTTCGACGTTGATCGTGGCGCGGGCGTCGGTGATGTGGGGGGTGGTGACGAAGGTGCCCCATTGAGGGATGTGGATGGGATCGGTGACGATGAGATTGACGTGTCCGTAGATGCCGCAGCCGTGATACCAGCGGCTGGAGGGATCGTTGGTGTTGTCGACGCGCACCTTGAGGGTGTTGGGTCCGGGTTTGAGGTGGGGGGTGAGGTCGTAGAGGATGCTGATGTAGCCGTAGGGGCGTTTGCCGAGGGGGTGATCGTTGATCCACATCTCGCTGTTCATGTAGACGCCGTCGAAGTCGATGAGGATCTGCTTGTCGGCCCAGTCTTCGGGGATGTCGATGGTCTTGATGTACCAGCCGACCCCGCCGGGCAGATAGCCGCCCTTGCCGCCGGTGGGGTTGTCGGGGTGGTAGTCGCCCTCGATGGACCAGTCGTGAGGGACGTCGAGTTTGCGCATGTTGTCGGTGGAAGTGGGTTCGTCGCCGAGACTGAAGTGCCAGTCGAGGTCGATGTTGTGTACGGTGCGTGGGTTGGGCACGGTATCGGTTTCGGCCTGGCAGGCGATGGGAGTGAGTAGGACGAGCAGGCAGATCAGGCAGCGCATGGTGTCACCTTGTATATCGTGTAATTCGGTTCGATCAGTTTTTCTTGTGGGGGATGAGCTTAAAGGCGGGATCGTCGGTGCGGCTGGTCTTGAACAGTCTTTGCATGGCGCCGGTGACCTCGGGGTTGGCGGCGGCGACGTTGTTGGTTTCGCCGGGATCGATGGTGAGGTTGTAGAGTTCGAGGGGCTTGTTGTGTTTCAAAACGGCTTTCCATTGGCCGACGCGGAGGGCCTGTATGGGGCCTTCTTTCTGGTTGAACTCCCAGTACAGGGCCTTGTGTTTTGGTTGATTGTCTTGGCCGAGGAGTGTGGGGAGGTAGGAGATGCCGTTGATGGATGGGTCGGTGGGTTCGATGCCGGCCAAGTCGCAGGCGGTGGGCAGCAGGTCCCAGAATGCGGAGGGGTGGTCGGAGGTTGAGCCGGGTGGGATGTGTCCGGGCCAGTAGGCGACGAAGGGGACGCGGATGCCGCCCTCGTAGAGGTCGCGTTTGCCGCCGCGGAATGGGCCGTTGGAATTGAAGAATCGGTCGCGGCGTTCGTACTCGGGGCCGTTGTCGCTGGAGAAGATGATAAGGGTGTTTTCGTCGATGCCTTTCTGTGCGAGCAGGGCGATGAGGCGGCCCATGTCGCGGTCCATGCGTGAGACCATGCCGGCGTAGGCGACGTTGCCTTCGGCGTCGTTGCGATAGTGTCCCTTGTTCATGGGTTTTTTGGGCCAGCCGAGGTTGAGGTAGGGGGCTTTGGAATCGTCGGGGACGGTCAGCTCGTAGTGAGGGATTGTAAAGGCGAGGTAGAGGAAGAAGGGGCCGTCGCTGTTGTCGTTGACCCACTGGAGGGCTTCGTCGGTGACCGTGTCGTGGGCGTAGGTGCCGGTGGTGTTCTGGGTGTCGTTTTCGGGGATGTCGAAGGGGGTGTCGTTTCGCCAGAGGCGCTGGGGATAGTAATGGTGGGCTTCGCGGTGGTTGCGGTAGCCGAAGAAGTAGTCGAAGCCCTGGCGGCTGGGCATGCCGTCGTCGTCGTTGCCTTCGGCCAGTCCCCACTTGCCGATGATGGCGGTTTTGTAGCCGGCGCGTTTGAGTTCATCGGCGACGGTGGTGTCGTCGGGGCCGAGGTTGACGGGGCGGCCGATGGAGGTCCAGCGCGGGTTGCCGCGGACGGTGGCGTGTCCCATGTGCTTGCCGGTGAGCAGGGCGCAGCGGGAGGGCATGCAGACGGTGGAGCCGGCGTAGTGATCGGTGAAGACGATGCCCTCGCGTGCCATGCGGTCGAGGTTGGGTGTTCTGATGTGTTGCTGGCCGTTGAATCCGACGTCGCCGTAGCCCAGGTCGTCGGCGAGGACGAAGATGATGTTGGGGGGGGTGGGTTCGGCGGCGATTGCGCGGTTGGTGCAGCTTATGAGCACCGGCGCGCAGAGCACACATGCTGTAAAAAATCGAAGAGACCACATCGTGTCGGGTTTCCTTCTAAGGCTCTCGTTCATATCTCGATCGTATTCAGGCCCGACCCGTGTGTCACTCGCCGGCGATCAGGACGCGGAGCTGATCCGTCCCGGTTGCGGCGAGATGGATTCGTAGGGAGTGGCCATCGGGCAGGATTTCAATCTCGTCCTGATCGTTTGTGCCGATGTCGGCCATGCCGCGTGCCTTGTGGCCTTCCCTGGTGGTGGGATAGTAAGTATTCGGATTCTTGAATAGGGCGTCGGTCTCTTTGAGTTGGGGGGTGCGAGCGATGACGGCGACGATTGGGCGGGGGAAGCGGATGGTGGCGTCGGCGAAATACGTGGTTCCCTCGTCGGTTTCGACGTCGAAATGAATCATGTAGCAATCGACGGTGGTGTCTGCGGGGACGGAGCCGGTGGCTTCGATGAGGGTTTGGCCGCGGTATGTGCGGGGTTCGACCATGACATTGGTGAGTGTGTGATCGATCGCGACGGCGCTGGATTCGAGGAAGAGCTGGGCGTTTTCGAAATCCTGGGATTTGCGGGGGCGGATGTTGCGCAGGGGGAGGCGGTGGAGTTTGACCTGACCTTGCATAACGGGGGTGTTGTTTGATTCGTGAAGGGTGCGTGTGAAGGCGTGGTCGGTGGCGATGGGTTGGATGGCGGTTGAGAGGCGGCCGGCGGTGTCGATGTGGGTCTGCTTGCCTTCGGTGAGTTCGACGCTGTTGGCGGTTGGGGTGGATTCGCTGGCCTCGGCGAGTTTGACGCGACCGTCGAAGACGGCGGCGAGTGTGTATCCGGAGTCTTTGACGTCCACGCCGAACTCGGTGCCGAGATCGACGACGTGTGCGGTGGGGGTCTTGACGGTGAATCGGTGTGCGATCTCAGGGACCTGTGCGGTGACGCGGCCGCGGTGCATGCGGATGGCATTGTTGTTGAGCAGCTCGAACTCACAGGGTCCTTCGAGGAGGACGGTGGCGCCACGTTTCATGTGGAGTTTGGCGAAGCCGGACTGAAGGCCGTACCGTCCGCCGATGAGATCGCTGCCGACGAGGTGTTGGTGCGTGTCGGTAGACCATACAGCCTGGTTGACGCCGGCGAGAGTGGCGAGGGTGGGCTGAGGTGTGGGGCCGGTTGTGAACGTTAAGTAGATGGCGAGCGTGGCGGCGATGAGTACGGCGGCGGCGGGAAGGAGTATTCGGAGCGGTGAGCGGGAAGGTGCGTCGCCGAAGCGTGTGCGGTAGACGCGGATGCCGGGCACGCGGAAGAGGAGCTTGTGTTTCTTGTCGGCCGGCTGCGCGGTGACGTCTTCGGTGTGATCTGTTGGGGGGGCGTGGTGTTGCGAAGATTGCTGGACGTCTTTGAGGGGGATCAGTCCCGTGTCTTCATCGCCGATTGTCGTGTCGGCGGGGGCGTTGGACTCTGTAAGCCGAGATATATCGGTGAAGTCGTCGCCGAGGACCTGGTGTCGGACCTGGCCGATGTCTTCCACGAGCAGCATGTGATGGATGTCGTAGTGAAGATTGGCGCGATCGATGTATTCCTTGATGTGGTCTGGTGAGGCGCGCAGCCACTCACAGAGCAGCGTCTGGTCTTCCTGAGCGAGGGCGCCGTCGAGGTGTGCGTCGATGAATTGGAGCGGGTCGAAGTCCGTCATGTGCGGTTATGCCTGAGAGGTTTGGATTTGTTTCTCGATGCATTTCTTGAGTGTGGAGCGAATCCGATGGAGCGTGACGGCGATCACGTTGGAGGTTGTCCCCAGGCGGTCGCCGATTTCCTGCGTGGAGAGGTCTCGGACGTAGCGTAGCTGCACCAGGTTGCGTGCGCGGTCGGTAAGCTGGGTGAAGCATCGTTTGAGGGCGATGTTGATGTCCTTGTTGCCGGGGGGGTTGTCGGCAAACGTGCTTGTCATCTGCTCCATGATCTCGTTGTCGATCAATACGAGGTTGTGCCTCTTTTTGTCTCTGTAGTAGTGCATAAGGACGTTGCGCGCGATGCCGAGTGCCCACGGGATAAAGGGGCGTGACTGGTCGAAATCATCGAAGCGCTTGGCTGCGATAGTGGCGACCTGTTGGACGATGTCGTCCGCGTCATCAAAGCGGTAGATCATGGATCGGACAAAAGACAGCAAGATCGGCTGGGCCTTGATCCAGTAGTCGGCAAGCGTGGCCGGCGAGTCATCCGAACTCGATAGATGAGTCTCTTGTGTCATGTAAACCACCTGAATGCGCGTTTTATCCGCCATAGATTCCCATTATTCGGAAAAGCTTAACATCTGAACAGCAAATTTTCCTTCCGAAAGCTTGCTCGGTGTGCCGCATGGATGTTTGTGAAAGAAAAAAACGAATGACGTGTTAAATATCCGTCGCAATGGGTAATGACTGGGTGTGAAGGGGTGCGTGGGGGTGTCCGATGGCAGGAGGCAATCAGATGCGTCTTTCAGAAACGGATCGTCAAGGTTTATACAGGGCATTTACTCTGGTTGAGTTGCTCGTCGTTGTGGCGATTCTTGCTCTGTTGCTGGCGATCTTGCTTCCCGCGTTGAACCGAGCGACGGAATCGGCTCGCCGAACGGTGTGTGCGGCGCATCTGAGAGGATTGGCGCAGGCGTCGATCACGATTGCGGAGACGCGTCGGGGACGCTTTTTTCCATCTCAGATCGGGATTCATCGCAGCCGGGCGGCGTTAGACAATCAGAGCCAGGCGACTAATCCCGATTCGGATCACATCTCTTGGATCAATGGTTTGCTATATGACCAGTTGCTCAAGAACGGCGTTGAGGCATCTGAGTTCACGTGTCCGAATCGAAGAGGGCAGGGGGAGTTGGGCTTTAAAGCACATTACTCCACCAGTCCAGCCGGAATCGGCATTCAGACGGGCGATGCCAGCGCGATCTATGACCCGGATCTGTTGGATTCCACGCAGAAAATCGGGATCATGCGGTTCGGCTATTACTACATGGCCGGTCGTCGCTTGACGAAGACCAATGGGAACACCGCGTTCGCCGCGGATACGGCAGTGGGCGGTGGGCAGTGGGAAGTACCCTACAAGCTGACACAGAAGGGATACTTCGCACTGGCGTCGGATTACAACGAGAATACGACCAATCTTGACTCGGGGGGTGGGACCGTGGCGCATTTCGCGCATGGCAAGACCGGGCTGGTCTTTGCTGACGACATGACACCTATAGACCAGAGCGGGGCGTCGGGCTCCAACACGGCGTTCATTGATGCGTCTGTCTCGTTCCAGACGGTGGTCGACTTGAAGCGATACCGCGTGTTGATGAGTGATTCGGCTCAGAAGCGTGGCTGGTGGTCTGGAGATATCAATGTGCGGACGGATAGTAGTGGCGGAACCGGTTCGGGGCCGAACCCGGTGGGTGGAGGCGGTATCGGTATCTGAGGTTCAAGATATCGATCCTACGGGCAAGATTGGGTCGAATAGACAAGATAGGTAATTAACTCGGTACCATCCTAGAGGCGGTTGCGCCTGAATCAGGCGCTTCCGCTTTTTTACATGGTATAGGCAGGGAAATATGGGGTTTGTGCGGTCTTGGTGGCGCGAAACTCCGCAAGAGGAGCCGCAATGCCGTGCGGATATTTTTTAATTGACCGTGTTAAGCATTCTGGCGTGTTGGGAAGTAAGTACGCGGGGAAGAGGGTTTGAGCCGCTACACAACCGTTGTGGCGGATAACCCGGTCTGTGGAGGTTTCGGAAGATGACGCACCGTCATATTCCCGCAATCAGAGATACAAAGACGAGGGTCACGCGAGCGACGGTCCGTTGCGTATCGGCTGTCGCGTTGGGAGGTGGTCTTCGTTCTGGCTTACAGGATGTCCGTTGCGATCTCGTGGACGCGCGGCATGAAGGGATCAGAGAGGGTCTGAGTGTTCGAGCCATACACTGTTTTGGAGGACCTGATCTATGAGACGTTTCACTATTCTTTCGGCCGTTGCGGTGTTTGCGATCGCGACGGCTCCCGCGATGGCGGACGTCATCGTGTTCGACGCCGACTTCAACGCGTCAGCCGAGACCGGCGCAACGGTGACGGACAACGCGTCGGTCGCAAACCTGAACGCGGGCACCTCGGTGGGCAGTTGGGCCCTGAGCGGCTCGGGCGGCGGGAATCCCGGCGCGATCATCGACAACGTTGCCGCGGGTACCGGCACGGACAACGCGCTGGCGTTCGACAACGGGATATCGGGCGCCGCGAACGACCGCGTGACCGGGCTGTTCACCGAGACGGTGGACCTGAGCGCGGGTCACACGCTGAGCTTTGAGTTCGACATGTACGCCAGCCGGCAGGGCAACGGCCGCCAGGTGCGCTTGGCGCTTCAGGACTCGAATGGTGCATCCGGCAACGCCTACGTGATGGTCTTCCAG
>JANQJT010000016.1 GCA_028281485.1 Phycisphaeraceae bacterium | reverse complement strand
TGGGTCAGCCCTGGCTGAGCAGCGGGGAGGTCCATTCGGTGCTGCCGTACGCGCAGCTCGACACAAAGGTGCGTCGCGCGTTGCCGTTCGAGCCGCTGTCTTACTGGATGAAGACCACCGCGCAGGTCAACAGCTACACCTCGGGCGGGCCCATAATCAACTCCGAAGGCCGGCTCGTGGGCATCAGCGTCTGGACGTGGACCGAGAGCGCCAACAGCTCCTCGCAGAACATGACGCGTGAGGAGATCATCCGTCGCGCCCAAGCCCGCCGAAGCGGCCAGCCGGTTCAGCCGACCGCCGATCAGCTCGGACTGATCAGCGACCACGTGTTGATGATGCTCCGCAGCAAGCCGGCCAGGCCCTTGACGTTCGAGCGTGCGGGGACGATGTACGCCCTGACAAACGTGCCCCACACGCGCATGCCGCAGATCGAAACGACGCGGACGGGCTCGCCGGAGATGCTGCTGCGGGCCGCCAATCACTTCCACAATTCCTCGACGTGCCCGCTGTGCAACGGCGTCGGGGAGATTGAGGCGACCGGTCGCAACACGTCAAATCGATCTAACTACGATCGAGACGACGACAGCGACAACCGCAACAACCGCGACGACGATGAAGAAGAAGACGATGACGACACGGTGGAGTGCCCGCGGTGCGAGGGGGTGGGCTTCACGCAGCCCGAGGCGCTGCTGCGGCTGGGCAGCAACATCGTCACCGCGCTGAGCACGACCGACCTGTCTCACCCGCAAACCCAGCGGGCATTCATCCACCTGGAGTCACAGATCAAGGAATCGCTGGAGACCAATCCGCAGCGGCTGGCGATCCCACTGAACAAAGAGGCGCGCAAGTACCTCAATCGCACGACGCCGAACATCGGTACGCCGGTGATCTTCATGGGGGCGTTGGACACCTCCAACGCGCTGGAAGGCCAGCCCGGTCGGCCGTTTATCGTCTCGCTGGGCGATGCCGAGCCGCGGATGGTCGTGACCAACACGGTGATGGCGGACTACAACCTGCGGAACGTCGTGATCGTGGGCGGGTTGCTGTCGGGCTTCATCGCCGACGAGCGGGGTAACCTGGTGCCGGTGATCGAGGACGGGTTCGCGTTCAACGTGCCCGAAGAGGGCGACGCGGACAACCCATTCGGGCAGGAAGACGAGCAGATGTCGGCCCGCGATCGCTTCCGTCAGTTCATGATGCAGCGGATGCAGAGCCGAGGCGGATTCAACAATTACAGCGGTCGTTAATCAAACGCAAATCGTTATTTACAGTTCAATATAGGGGATTACCTCCAAAATTAATGAATATGGACATTATTATCGTCATTCTCTTGCACAATTCATCCCAATGCATATGATGGCCTATCCACTGGGAGCCAGTGGACAATCCAAGACCCCCAAGGCGGTACCCCCTACCGCCGGTCGTACAACCAAGACGCCGGCCGACCCGGAGAGTCGATATGAATGCCAAAGCGCTGATCAAGTTATCGATCGGCATCGTTCTGCCCCTGCTCATTCTCCTCATCCCACGCGACAGCATGGGTTTAGGTGAATTGACCGTCATGCAGCACCGCATGATCGCCCTGTTCGCCTTTGCACTTCTTTTCTGGGTTCTCGAGCCGATCCCGATTTTTGCCACCAGCACGCTGTCAATCGTGTTGGCGTTGCTGTTTATGAGCAACAAGGGCTTTGGGTTTACCCGGCCCGGCACGGGCGCCAGCGAGGAACAGCTCGCGGCGTTCGGCAACATCCTGAATTACAAGTCCCTGATGGCGAACTTTGCCGACCCGATCATCATGCTGTTTCTGGGGGGGTTCTTCATCGGGGCCGCGGCAACAAAATACCGGATGGACAACAACCTCGGCCGGGTGCTGCTCAAGCCGTTCGGCACCCGCCCCGCCTTCGTCATGCTTGGCATGATGGTGGTCACGGCGGTCTTCAGCATGTTCATGAGCAACACGGCGACCACGGCGATGATGCTCGCGGTGCTGATGCCGGTGCTCAAGTCGATCGACGTGAAAGACCCGGCCCGTATCGCGTTCGCCCTGGCGATCCCCTTCGCGGCGAACATCGGCGGCATCGGCACGCCCATCGGCACGCCCCCCAACGCCGTGGCCATGAAGTACCTGGTCGATCCGAACACGGGCAAGGAGCTGATCGGTTTCGCCGAGTGGATGCTGTTTGCCGTGCCATGGGTGGCGATCGTGCTGTTGTTCGCCTGGGTGGTACTGATCACCTTCTTCAAGCCGCGGTCGGACAAGATCGCGGTGAACTTCGAGGGTAAGTGGATGAAGTCGCCGAAGGCGATCATCGTCTACGTGACCACGGCCGCGACGATCGGGCTTTGGATCCTGTCCACGCCGCTGAAGCTGGGGATGAGCTCGACGGTGATCGCGATGATCCCCGTGGGCGTGTTCACGGCGACGGGTGTGATCAACAGCGCCGACCTGAAGCAGATGGGATGGGACGTGCTGTGGCTGGTGGCCGGCGGTTTCGCCCTGGGCATGGGCCTGAAGGACACGGGGCTGAGCGAGGCGATCATCAAGGCGGTGCC
>JANQJT010000342.1 GCA_028281485.1 Phycisphaeraceae bacterium | reverse complement strand
CTCTCGCGACGCCCTGATGCTGCGCTACGGCAAGGGGATCAAGGGCGAGCGCCTGGCCGAGGAACTGGGTCGCAGCCGCGCGGCCGTGCAACAGACAATGAGCCGCATCCACCGGCGCTTGGCCGAGTGCATGCAGCGGCAAATGAACGATGCCGAAGGAGGCGTCAGCTAAATGTCCCCCAAGTCCGATCCCTATCAACGCCTGCGTGAGATGGAGGACAACGCGTTCGTCGAGCGCGTGGTGCGCTATCTCGACGGCGAGATGGAGATCGATGAGTTTGACGCGTTCAGCCTGGAGCTGATGCACGACGCGCACAAGCGCGACGCCTTCGTGGCGTTGACGAGCCTTGTGCAGTGCGTGCAGCGCATCGAGCGCAGCGGGGCGATCGCGGAGGACGCGCTGCTGGAGTCGCTGCTGGGCCCGAGTGAGCCGGACGCCGAGGCCGACATCCCCGTCGGTTACGAGCTGGCCGACCCGGTGGAGACCTGTCGCCTGATGTCGCCGGGCCACATGGCGCCGCAGCCGGAGGAAGAAGAAGCGGAGGACAGCGAGCTGCTGTTCGGCTTTGCCGGTGTGCAGGTCTACCAGACCCGCAAGGGCTTCGGTCTGCGTCACTTGGCGTTGGCAGCGATGGTGCTGATGGCGATCACGCTGGGCATCGTGCTGGCCCCCGAGCTGAAGGACATGCTCAAGCCGCAGCCGCCGATCGTGGCCAAGCTGTTGGATACGCAGCACGTGCAGTGGGTCGAAGAGAACGAGCCGGTCGTCGAGAACGGAACGCTGCGCAGGGGCGAACTGCAGGCCGAGAGCGGATTTGTGGAAGTGGTGATGGATCGCGGCGCGAAGGTGATCTTCGAGGCGCCGTTCCAGGCCGAGCTTGAGGACAACAACACGCTGATGCTGCATCGCGGCAAGCTCGTGGCGTACGTGCCGACCGAGGCGTATCGCTTCACGGTGAACACGCCGACCGCGAAGGTGGTCGACCTGGGCACGGAGTTCGGCGTGGAGGTCGCGGAGAACGGCGCGACGCGCGCGACGGTGTTCGACGGCAAGATCGAGCTCTATGAGATGACGGAGACCGGTTCGCTGGGTCGTTCGACGACGCTGGTCGCTGAGCAGCAGTCACGCGTCAGCGCGCAGACGGTGCTGTCGACGGTGATCGAGCCCGTGCCGACGTTCCACCTGTACGTCCGTGACATGCGTGACGCGGTGGATCACGTCACCGTCACCCGGGGCCACGCGATTTACCAGAACCACGCACCGGCCAGCGTGCACCGCTACGAGGACGGCCTGCTGACCAATCAGCCGATCATCTTCATGGAACAGCAGCGCGTCACCGTGGATCAGACGCTGACGCGACTGATCTCGGAGCCCGGCTGGTACCGCGGGCGTGACATGTACAGCCGCGCCGGCCGCGTCGAGAGCGGCCAGGACGTCACCAGCTACCTAGTGCACCTGGACATCGCCGACATCAACGGCGAGCCCTACGAGGGCAACAACCCGCAGACGACCCATTGCACGCTGCGGTTCCCCCGGCCGATCGTGGGCTTGATCGTCGGCACCAACGCGCTGGACACCAGCGATGCGCTGTTCGGCAACCCGGACGTGATCATGCCGACCGGTCAGCACTACCGCGGCTTGGACACCGGCAACGGCCACACCGACAGCGACGAGATTACGCTCAGCGAGGATCGCCGCACGATCACGCTGTTCATGTCCACGACCGAGGTCGACCAGCTCCGCGTGCTCACGGAAGCCCCGCCGGTTGAAACCGAGACCGTCGAGTAACGCGACCTTCCCTTTCCAATCGATCCCCCGTTCACGAATCATGGTGGTATTTGTGCGATTATCGCAGCCGACCCAGGCCGAGCGAAGCGCGGCACTCATTGACGCGCCGCAGCGCCCCGGGATCACCCTTGAGCAGCTTGATCAGCTGCGAAGCGGTGCAACCCAGTAAGTCGGTGACGCTGGGCGGCTGCCAATCGTGTTCAGCCAATACGTCCATCGCCTCGGCCAACAGCGCGGGGTAGTCGTCGTGTTTTGGGCTCACCGAGATCGCACCGCCGCGGCAACGCGACGACCACAGATCGGAGGGCGCCGCGTCGGGATCGACGGGCTGACGGTGGTCGATAGCGAGCTTGATCCGAAGACGGAAGATCGCGTTGGTTCGGTTCTGCTCCTGACTGCGTCGTTCGGAAGCAGACGCGGAGATTCGTGTGGGCGTGTGCGTGATCGTGATGGCGGTCTCGACCTTGTTGCGGTGTTGACCGCCGGGCCCCGAGGCGCGGCCGCGTTCGACGCGGCAGCGCTTGAGCAGATCATCGATGTCCAGCGCAGCGGGATGCATAGCCTCCATCGTACCGCAGATCAGGGCGTGCGCGACGGGCGCGGCGACAGGCCGATCTCGGTCAGAAGCTTCTCGTGCGCGTTGGCGTTGAGCGACCAGTACGGCAGTCGTTTGTCACCCATCAACTCGGCGTTGATCCCGTCGCTACGCTCCCACTTGATCACACGGTGGGGATGGGCCGACTCGACGTAGAAGGTCCACGTGCGGGTCGAACGTGGGGATGATCTTCCAGGGATGGGGTAGGTGTGACGGGTGGCGTCCATGGTGACCTTGGCGGTGTAGACATCGACCTGAAAGGTGCCGGCCGGCACGGTGACGGTCTGCGGAGATGCGGCGCGTTTGAGCGCGGCGGTGTCCCACGCGACGGGAAGATGCGTCAGGCGCGCCAGCGCCGAGGCACGCAGGATGGGCAGGTTGATCGAAGCGCCGGGTTCGAGCGGCGGCCCCGCCAACCCGCGCGCCCATAGCAGCAACGCGTCCTCGGCGATGCCGTGCGCGGGGTAGGCCTCGCTTCGATCGGTGTCGGCTTCCCCCTCGAAGTAGCTGTGACTGACCAGGTGAGCCGCATCGGAACCGAAGCGGACCTGTTGATAGGCATGGCCGCACCACTCGGCTGCGCTGAACGACGTCTTGAGGATCGAACCGGCAGGTCGGCCGGCGACCGGCTGGGTGGAGACAAAGGCGCTGGTCATCATGTTGTAGTCGTAAATGCCCGTTGGGAAGTCTTCGACGAGGTTGAGCTTGAAGGCGGGGACGCTGTCGGCGGCGGGACGCTCGGGCTTGATGCCGGTCGAAGGCTGGTGTGGTTCACTGACGAAGATGGCTACGGCCGTGCCGGACCGCAGTTGGCCGTATCGGGGGTAGGTCAGCTCGTAGCCTGCGATCTCGGCGTTGCCGTCGTGCCAGTGGCTTGAGAAGTCGGGACCGAAGGCGGGGCCGGTCCATGTCGGAGCAACCGAGCGTGCCCAAACGAAGGATCCGACGGCGATCAATACGGTAACGGGCACTAGGTACCAGAATCGAGAAATGCGGGGCATGGAGCGATCTCCTGAGGGGTATGCGGTTGGATGTCAGGCTTCCAGGCCGCGTCACGCCCGCGGTACCGTGCCTATTGATCGAGCCAAGGCCAACTTAAAGACGCTGCGCTGGGTCATTAGTGCCCACCTCATGTTTATCTATTTACCCAAAAACGGGTTATTGGAGCCCGATCCGGGGGGAAATAACACAATGCAAAGGAATTTTGGCACTCATTTTGTTATTTGCATGGTAGACTTAATAGCTCAGAGAACCGGGAGCCTTGAAGTTGTGGTACGGACCGTTGGGAGCGACGGAAAGATGAACCGAATCAAACAATCGCTATGGACCCTGGCGGGTATCGCCCTAGTTGCGTCACAAACTCATGCGGCGACACATACCGTGACCTTCGACACACTGCCGGATTCAACGGCCACCGTGCACGGCCTGGTCGTCGCCGACCAGTGGGACGTGGCGCCGTTCGAGCTCTCCATTGACGTCATTAACTACACCGGCGCTCCGCACACCGCGGCGCTGTTTGATTCCGGGTTCACCGGTTCAACCACCGACAGTGACCTGATCGGTCCGCCCTGGAACGGCGGAAACCTGGCGGTCGACGCCGACAACGTTCAGCTGGGTCGCATGCTTTACATCGAGGAATCCGGAACCTCGTTCAGCCCCGGCGACATCGTGCCCAACCCGGACGACGAGGGGTCGCGTCCGGCGGGCAAGCTGATCTTCGATTTCGGCACGCCGATCGATTCGTTCGGTTTCGACCTGATCGACGTCGAAGGGCCGGCTGAAATCTGGGAACCGAGCAACCCGAATCCCACCGGCTTCTTTGCTTCGTTCTTCACGGACTCCAGCGCGACGCCTTTGGCGGTGGTCGGCTTCAACGAGCTGATCGACAACTCGTCGCCCTACTACGATTCTTCGATCCAGTTCGGTAACAACTCCGCCAACCGCGTGGTCCCGTTCACGCTGGCGAGCCTCGGGCTCGACGGTGTGATCAGCGGCTTCTCGCGTGTCGAGATCGGCTTGGGCGGATCGGGTGCGGTCGACAACCTGGTGTACACCACACCGGTGCCGCCTCCGCCGGTCGTGCCGATGCCCCGCGGGATGTGGACCGGCATGATGATGCTGTCGGTGCTGGGTGTGGGCTACGGCGTGCGTCGCCGCCCGCAAACCGTCGAGAACGTCTAAGCGACACACAACGCGACTCTCTACAGACCCGCCCACTGTGGCGGGTTTTTCTTTGGGATCACCAGCCGAACGCCAGGTCGTGACCGATGATGAAGATGGCGATGTCGGCGAAGATGTGGCTGACGTAGGCGGCGTAGATGTTGCGGTAACGCGCGTACAGCCAGGACCACGTCACGCCACCGATGAACACGCCCAGCGAACCGAGCACGACGATGCGCAACTCGAAGTAGGCGTCGAGTGCGAGCACGTGATGCGCGGTAAAACAGGCGGCGGCCAAAAACACGGCCGGCCAGCGCCAACGCAGCAACGCCTCGCAGCGCGTCGTGACAAACCATCGCCAGACGTATTCTTCCAGCAGGCTGTTGAGCAGGATGACGAATCCGCCAAAGCCCCAGAACACCAGCGGGGAGCTGAGGCGCTGCGTGATCGTGTCGGCGACGGGCTGTTTGTCTTCGATCCAGTCTACCGCCAGGCCGTAGTAGGCGCCCAAGATGACGGCGCAGATCGCCACGCCCGTGACCACCCCCGCGGCCATACCTTCACGTTTTAGCTTCGGGATGCGCGGCCGCGTGCGTTCCAACCACACCAGCCAAACAACAGGCAGGACCCACAGCCAGGCCTTCGCGGCCCAGTACGCGGCCATCGACCACGCCTCGCCGGGTGCGGCAAAGAAGTAACACCACGCCCCGATCGACGCGACGGGCACCAGCAGCGCCAGCGCCAAGGCGGATCGACCCCGGTTTTCCCCTGCGGTCAGATTCATGTGCTTCACCTTACCTTTTCTTACAACAGAACGCACCGGGGAGTGTCTATCATGGTGCCCATGAATGACACCCCTCCACCCGGGCCGCGGATATTCTCACGCGGCAACGTGCTCTGGTCCGTCGTGTTGCTCACCGCAACCGCGGTGAGCTTCATTGCCGGCGCACTGACCGCCAAACAGATCATCATCGATCGCGTGAACCAGTACGTTCACCAGCCCGAACGGCTGCCCGAGCCGATCACGCAGCTGCTCCAGGAAAGGCTGAGCCTGACCGACGAGCAATCGGACCTTGTGTACAAGGTCTTCGAGAACCGAATCGATCAATACAAACAGGTGGAGCGCGGGGTGACGTGGGGTGCGAACGTGTTGCTGGACAACATCGACCGGGACATCCGGGCGATCCTCGATGAGCGGCAGCTGGCGGAGTGGGACGCGATGTTCGCGGGGATTCGGGAGCGGTGGATTCCGCAGCGGCAATAGGCTTAGCGCTTGGTCTTCATCAGTTCCTGTAGCGTCTCGATGTTGACCGTGTCCCACGGTCGGCCGTCGGGCGCTTCGGCTTTGGGGGTTTCGAGGATCTTGGGGATCGACTTGAAGGCGCGGCAGAGGACGGCGAACGCTTCGCGATCGACGTAGCCGTGGCCGATGTGTTCGTGACGATCGACGCGTTTGCCGCGTTCGACCTTGCTGTCGTTGACGTGCAAGACCTTGACGCGATCGCGGCCGATGGTGGCGTCGATCTGTTTGAGGAAGCCGCGTGCGCCCGCAGCGCCGGTCAAGTCGTAGCCCGCGGCCAGCGCGTGGGCGGTGTCGATGCACACGGCCATGCGGTCGGGCTCATCCACGTTCTCGATGATGAATTGCAGGTGTTCGAGGGTGTAGCCGAGCGTGGTGCCCTGGCCGGCGGTGATCTCCAGGCAGGTGAGGGTGCGGTAGTCCGGCAGTTTTTGGTGTATGCGATCGAACGCCTTGACGATGCGGTCCAGGCCCTTTTCTTCACCAATGCCCAGGTGTGCGCCGGGGTGCATGACCAGGTGCGGGATGTCGAGGACCTCGCAGCGCTCGATCTCGTCGATGTAGAGCTTGATGGATTTCTCACGCACGTCGCGCTTGGGTGAGGCGAGGTTGATGAGGTAGGAGTCGTGGCTGACGACGTGTTGGATGCCGGTGGACTGGCGGTGTTCGTGCCACAGGGCGATGTCGTCTTTTTTGAGCGGCGGCGCTGCCCATTGGCGCTGGTTCTTGGTGAAGACCTGGACGCAGTCCATCTCCAGGCGCTCTGCTTCCAGCAACGCGTTGTACATACCACCCGCGATGGATAAGTGTGATCCAAACATCACTAGAGGATAAGGGCAGGTTGATCCTAAGGAAACCAATAGACGAAACGACATGAACAGCAAAGGGATAGGCGGATTTGCAAACCGCTGAATGCATGCCCGCACCGGTTGGTTCCGTCCTCAGCCAGCCGGTGCGGGGTGCGACCCGACATGAGGGACCATGGAACGAAGACGCGAAATCCGCAGGCCGAGGCGGCAACGAAGGCACGACCGCCCGAGCACGTACATCAACAACATCGAAACCATCCGTCCCGGCACCCCAGTGGTGCTCTGGTGCCGCGTTTCGAGCGGACTCCAGAACGCCAACGGCAACAATGCCGATCAGGAGGCTGAACTTCGTGCTGCGGTCGCAGAACGCGGTGGTATCATCATCGCCGTTATGACCTACGCGGGCAGGGTCGATAAAGCTGAAGCCGAGTTGTTCCGGGCGACGAACATGGCGGCTGAGAATGGTGCCGTCTTACTCGCCGAATCAACGAGCCGCTTCATCCGCCACCCTCGATATCACCCGAAGCTCCGACCCCATCTCATGCCCACCACCCTCGGCCTGCGTGACCTGCGGTGGGTGTGTGGCGACGTGCCTTTGGTGACACAACTCGATCCCGACGCGACGTGGCAGGAAGAACGTGCTCATCAATCCAAACGCGGCCAACGACGAAAGGGCAAGCCCGGCGGCCGCCAGGCGAAGAAGCGACCCGGCTACAAGAAAGAATTTCGCCTTCGCTCGATACCGAAGGTCCGCTGGATGCGATATGTGAAGATGAGCAACCGTGCCATTGCGAGGGCTCTAAAAACTGATGAAAAAAACATCCGGCGATGGGGTGCGGCGTTTTTGCCATACCGCCCACCGGGCGAAGGCGATTCACCCCATGAAACGTAGGGCGAAACGTACACGGTACGGTGTGACGCCCACAGCCTAACCGTTATAGGCAACCAGCACCTACAGTCTGCTCTTGCAGCCCCACTACATCCTCAGGATCAGATCCTGAAATCAACCGATTCGACCATTTCTAACCAAGCTTTATTCTGCAGATCCCAACTGCTTCGGCCCTTTTGGGGACGCCTGGCCGGGTGAGCCTGAGACCAAATGCGGACACCATCCCAATCAAACCATTTGCCGACCTGCGAGCCCAGAGTAAGTGTCGATGGAAGTCCCAAGGCTTGCCTAATGGATTTGAAGACTATGGCCCCCAGACATATCACGTGCTTGGGTTTGACCACCTTGATCTGCGGAATGGCAAACACCTTCGCTGCATCTCGTAAGTCTTTGGGGGGGACATTGTTTGAAGTCCCCCCAGTCTTGATGAATGGAAAAAGATTGGTGGCATAGCACTCGTTAATGTCCATCTTCAGGTGAATATGCACGAGGTCAATCAGAATTGGATTTGTGGCCTTCTTTGATGCTCGACCAAGCCGCACCACTTCTGCTCTATCCTCTTCGTTGAATCCCTTTATGTCGTCCTCCGAACACCAGTCCTGTAAGAGCAAGAAGATGGGCGAGTCGCAGTTCCCCGCACCCCGCGTATAGGGTGAGACGTGCAGACTCTCATAGATACCGCCGTGGAAGTCGGCGATGTTGTAGTAGCCCGGCCATGCCTCTTTCTGACGAACGGTGGCGAGTGCTTGAAGCTCCGCGATTTTGTCGGGTGATCCATACATACACACTCATACCCAAGCATGGCGGACACGGCCAAGGAGTATGCCGGGTTCGCGCGATCGAGGCAAGTCACACCGGTTACGGCACGGCCCGGCTTGATGCGGACAGGTGTTTGTCACGCAACACGACGAGGCGTGAGCGGAAATCATCGGTCAGGCCGCGCTGTCCGCTGATCTCCAGGAGAACATCGATGGATCGTCCGAGTCGTGGGTCGGTCGAGCCGGCCAGGCGTGCGTCCCACATCTGGTAGCAGCGGAGTTGGGCGAGCCAGTAGTGTCGGTCGTAGCGTTGCTGTGTCTGGGCGTTGCGGATGATCTTCTCGTAGCCGGCCCGGGCGGGTTCGTATTGCTTGAGGTGGTAGCGACACTCGGCGGCGGATTCGATGATCGACAGGCTTCGGCCGGCGATCGTGGGGAATTGTTTCTCGATCGCCTCGTAGCGTTGCAACGCCCGATCGTATCGTGCGGCGCGGTAGAGACAGTCTGCGGGAACCTGCGCGAGCAACATCTTTTGTGTCGTGGGCAGTGATGCTTGTTTGTTCGCCCAGGGCAGCGCGGCACGGTCGGCCAGTGCGCAGGCCGCGTCGGCGAGGCTGCTGAGTTCTTGGAGGCCAGCTCGGTTCTCGGCGCGGCGTTTGGCGTGGTCGTCCAGCGTTCGCAGCAGCGACGCCGCCATGCCGCCACCGAGCTCGGGGTCCAGGCGGTGTAGAGCGTCAACGGCCTTCGCGGCGGCAGCGTAGTCACCCCGCTTCTCGGCGATCGTGATACGCAATGAGAGGATGCGGCTCTGCCACTCGCTGTTGTCTCCTACCACCTGGGCGACCTGATCGACGGCGCGCTCGGCCTGATCGATCGCGTCGAACTGTTGCAGCACCACGCCCGCGCGCGTGAGCAGGGCGCCGACCGAATAGCGCGTGAGCCGCTCGACGCGCTGCGGCTTGGCGCGACCCGTGGCCATCACGCGCTGCGCCTCGGTGAGGTACTCCTCGCTGGCGGTGATCGTGTCTCGCGCCGTTTTCACGCTGCGCGCATCGACCCAGATCGCGTGGGCACACTTCATCTTCTCGTAGATCGATTCAGCAAAAGCGGGGTGCTCGTCGGGAACACGGCCGTAGGCCTTGTATGCCTCGGCGTAGCGGCGCTGATGGTGGAGGTAAACGGGCAGTTCGTATCGTGCGGCGGAGGATTGTTCGATGAGCGGGTAGCTGGTGAGCATCAGCCGCAGGGTCTGCTCGTAGAAACGACTGGTTGCCTGATCGTCGGGGTTGTCTCGGAAGGCGGGTCGAGCGATGCGGAGGTAGACGACGACCATCGCCTGCTCGCCGCGTTGGAGCTTGGGATAGCGCTCGGCGACATCGAGCAGCGTCGGGCCGGCTTCATCGAGGCGCCCGAGTTGCAGGAGAGACAGGCCGAGCATGTAACCTGCCTCGGCGTGGTCCTCTTCGGACAAGCGCGTCTCGGCCAACAGGTCGCGCGACATCTCGACGGCCGACTCGTACAGCGGTTTAGATTCGGATGCGTCGCCGGTCTCGTCCAGCGCCATGGCCCGGCGGTACGCGTCTTTGATCAGCGCTAGCCGCACGATCGGCGGGAGCTGATCGTGTGTCACGCCCTTGGGGATTTGCGAGGTGTAACGCTGACGGACGAACTGTTCAAAGGGCTCGCGCCACGGCTTCATCGCTGAGCGTACCAACAATTTCTCGTACACATCGAACGCTTCGGCGAGCAGCGAGTCCTGCTGCGCGGGGTCTTGCTGGGCCAAGGCCCGGCGACACAGCATGGCGAAGCGCTGATCGGCAACCAGCACCATGTGGAAGGGGCTGGACCGGACAAAGAGCTGTCGGTCGAGGCTGTCGAGCACGGCGGCGGCGGCGGTGTATCGGCCGGAGGCGGTCAGGGATTGCGCCCGGGCCAGCCTGACCTGCATGCGTGTGTAATCCGAGACGCCCTCGGCATTGTCTGCCGCGGCGAGCTGGCGGCGTGCGGTGTCCTGATCGCCGCGTGCGACGGCGATCATGGCGGTGAGCAGGTGCAGGCGCGCGCGGGCCTCGGTGTCGAAGCCCTTTTGGTTCTTGGCGACGGCGGCGGCGTCCATCGCGGCGCGCCGGAGCAGGGCTGCGCGACGGGTCTCGGCATCGCGGTATTTCTTGAAGTAGGGCCCATCGTCGGCCTGCGTGCTGAGCAGCAGCGCCGTCCACGCGCGGTAGTAAGGCACGTGCACGGTCAGGTGATCGCGCATGCGATTCACGCGGCCCGTCTCGACATATTCCGTCTGGTAGTCCGGTCGCTTGCTCAGTGTGTTGCGCACGCGCTGGTGCTCGGCCTCGGCCTCGTCAAGGTATCCCCAGAGCCGCGTGGTCAGCAGGTCCGCTGCGGAGCGCTGGCCCGGTGAGGGACAGCCCAACAGGATGAAGTCGCCGGCCATGTGGCGCTGCGGCATGGCGCGGAACAGGAGCTGCTGCGCCAGGTCGGTCTGCCACATCGACCGACGCCAATCGACCAGGTTCTGCGGCGCCGTGACGGTCTTGTTGTGCAGCGCGATGACCCAGCCGGCCCCTCTCTCCCAACGCTCGCGATCGCCGCGCAGCTCGGTGAGGTAGCCATCGATGAGGGCGTCGCGCAGCTTGAAGGCCTTGTCGGGATCGGCCGGGCAGGCGTTGATGATCTGGGCGACACGGTTGTGGTGGCCGTCGATCGCGTAACGAGCGAGCGTCGGGGCGTCGTGCTGCCCGAGCGCGTCGTTCGCGACCACAACAACACACAAGCAGACCAGACACGACATGGTGAGAGGGATCCGGATCACGCGTCTCGCTCGTTGCCGACGATGCCGACGTTGGTGTACTTCGCACGCAGGACCGCATTATAAACATCGACGACGTGTTGCCATCGGACCGCGCCGCTGACGCGGATGACAACGGGATTGCTCGCGTCGAACAGGCCCTGACCGGTCTGTTGATCGAACCGCCAGCTGTCGAGCATCAGGTAGAGCCGCTCGCTGTTGGCGGGGACGGGTTGGTGGACGGATTGCACCTCGATCCGGACGCCGTCGGTGTTCTGCGGCGTGAGCACGATGCGGATCGGCTCGACCGGCGGCGGCGCATCGACCGCGACGCCGCGCCCCTCGTCCGGCAGTTCCGTCGGCAACACGCCCTCGTCGATGGCGAAGCTCGCGGTGAGCGCAAAGAACACGAGCAGGAGGAAGCAGACGTCGAGCATGCTGGTGAGGTTCAGCGGTTGCAGGCCGCGATCGCGCGCGGTGTGGCGTCGGTGATGCACGGTCTGACCTGTATCTGCGCGATCGGGTTCGGCGTGTATCGGTGTCGTGCTCAAGGGGCCACCCCCCCGCGTTGGAGCTGAGCGACGAGGTTGACCCGGAAGATACCCGCGGCCTTGATCGCGTCCAACACCGGTTCGACCCGGTCGTAAGGCAGCGACCGATCGGCGCGGACGTCGATCTCCAAGGCGGGCATGCGCTGTCGCATCTGATACAGCGACTCGGTCAGGTCGGCCAGGCCCTGGGCGCTCATCGGGTAGCTGCCGCGACCGCCCTGCAGGAGCACCTCGCCGACTTCACCCGGCGCAGCCGGATCAGCCAACAGATTAATCACGCGCGCGTTGGGCTTGTCCCACTGCTCGGCGAGGCTGACGTTGGGTTCGGGTGTGTCCATGCGGGGCACGTCCTTGGCAGCGAAGTTGGTGGCGAGGATGAAGAAGATGATCAATAGAAAGACCACGTCGAGCATGGAGGTCATGTTCGTCTGCACGCGCGCGGGTCTGTAGCGTCTTCGGGAGATCAATCGCGGGGTTCCGTGCTGGTCTGTGTGGCGTCGGTTTGTGGGGCGGGACGGAAGCGGCCGATCATGGCGTCGGCCTCGGCCATGGCCTCGGTGACGAGACCTTCGATTCGGTTGCGGATGAGCGCGGCGGCGGCGGTGGCGGGGATGCCGACGAGCAGGCCCCAGAAGGTGGTGACCAGCGCGGTGGAGATGCCGCCGGCGAGTTGGCCGACGTCGGGTCTGCCACCGGTCTGTTCGATGGCCTGGAAGGTGATGATCATGCCGTAGACGGTGCCGAAGAGCCCGATCATGGGGCCGACGGCGCCGAAGACGTTGAGGATATCCAACGCGCGAACGCGAGAGATGATGGCGACGTCGCCGGATTCTTCGATCGCGCGTTCCATGGCGCCGTAGCCGTGCGACGACTCACCGAGCGCTGTGCCGATGATACGACCGAACACGCTGGGGTCGCGCTGGGCGATCTCGATGGCTTTGCCGTACAGCCCGCTGTTGAGGCTGGAGCCGATGTCCTGCTTGGCTGATGGCGAGAGGATGTTGGTACGCCTGTTCTGCAGGACGTAGTGGATGATCAGCCCGACGGTCGCGACCGACATCGTCAGCAGCAGGTAGATCAGCACCAGGCCGAGGCGTGAGTCGGACCAGAAGAACATCGAGGTGAAGCTGGTCGGTTCGGCGTCGGTCGGTTCCGCTCCGCCCTGCGCCAGCGCCTGTGCCGTCCAGGCGGTCAGTACGCAGAGGGTGAGGGTCGCGTACCGGGTCTTGCGTGATCGCATATCGTCTCCTTTCGCGCGCGAGGCGCGTGTCGGTCTATCGCTGCAGCGGATCGCCCACGTGCTTGTAGGTTCCGCCGTGTCGTTCGGCGATCCGACGGAGGACGCCGGACCGGTCGATGTCGTTGAACTCGATGGTGTTGATTGCGAGGTTGGTGTCGCCGACGGCCCGGGCGACGCGTTGCAACATCGCGCGCTGCGTCTGGGGCGTATCGCCCGCGCCGCGGAAGTCGTCGGACATGACAAAGATCAGTTCCGGCTTGAGCTTGATCGCGGCCTCGAGCGCGATAAGCGGGTTGGTCGAGCCGGCGGCGCGGATGTTGCCGCTGTCCAGCGCGATCCATCGGATGACGGCTCGCTTGGCGTCAGCGGTGGCGCGCTTCAGGCCCGCGTGCGGCACGGGCACGTGGATGACCCGGCCGCCCTGGAAGAAGATCACGGTGAAACGTTGCTCGGTCGACAGCTGACGGATCGAGCGTGCCAGCTCGTTGATGACTTGCGGCAACACGTCGAGCAGCGAGCCGGACGCGTCGACCACGAAGACGACGGTGCGCGCGTTGCCGCCGACGCCAAACAACTCGACCGACAGCTCGGGGCGATCGGTCGTCGTGCCCGGAGGCAGGGGAAGCGCGACTTCGATATCGATCGCGCTCAGCGGCGCGTCGTTGTCGATCGCGAGCAGGTCCGGCGGCTCGGCTGTCGCGACCTCGACCGGTTCGGCTGTTTGCACCCGTTCGTGGATCACAGCGATTTCGGTGTCCTGTGGGTCGGCTAGGTTCTCGGCGACCACGTCGCCGGTGAAACGTGTCAACGGCACGATGACCTTGTCGGGTTTCTGTGTGGTCGAAGACCAGACAACGAACATGCCGATGACCGCGATGGCGATGTGTACGGCGATGCTGACGATCCAGGGAAGGGAGAGGCTGGAGAACCGATTGCGCGGTGTGGGGGCTGGCGGTTCCGGGGGCGCCGGGCCGAGGGGCTGAGTTGAATCGATCTGCGCCATCCGATGGCTCCGCGTGAGTGGCGACGTTTAGCGGGCGAGGACGGGGCGCCAAGACGACGCCACACGTTTTATTGGATCGGTTGAATGCGAGTTTGTCCAATACCACCGCCTGGATTGGCTGTCGCGCGGCGGGTTGAGATCAAACAAATGGCGATCAGTTGCCCTGAGTGGCGCGGTTACGGTTTTGCTCACGCCACTGCTCCATGCCGGGCGGCTCGGGGAACAGCACGCTCGGGTCGTTCAGGCCTGCTCCGGATCGGCGGATCATCGTGTACAGCGGCTCGTGGATGCGGTCCCACATCGCCTGTTTCAACTCCACCGGCGCGTACCGCCAGAACTGGTAGCGGCCGGATAGGATCTGCGCCGCAACATCGCCCTGGCCGATCGGGCTGAGCATGTAGCTGGAGCACACATCGGTCAGCAGCTGGTCCCACGGCGGCAGTATCATGCGCGGCGTGTCGCTCCAGTGCTGCATGTAGCGACGGTACATGAGCTGCGCCTGTCGCAGGCGCCGTTCTGCGAGTTCCGGTTCGTTGTTGATGTAGGCGGCGCGGAGCCATTGGTAGAGCGTGCCGATGATCTTTTGACGGGCGAGGTCGGGTTCTTCGAGGTCGTCGAAGAACTCGCGCATCACGAACTGTTCGATGGGCATGCCGGCCCGCTTGCGTTGCATGTCGGAATCGGGGAAGACGCGTTGCAACTCGCGGTACAGCGCTCGCGCCTCGCGCTCGTAGCCGTACCACCAGTAGTTGTCGATCGCCCACTCGTAGAAGTGCTCCAGGCCGATGCCGAGGCTCTCGGCGGCGACGGATTGCTTGTAGATGCCGCCGATGTAGTCCGTATGACCGGTGTACAGGCGGAGGTAGAGCTCGATCATGCGGGGGTCGGACTGCCAATCGTAGTAACGCGTGATCGGGTCGAATGTCAGCCTGCCGTTGTGCGCCAGCCACTGGGAGTTGTGGATGACCATGCGGTAGACGTTGAGCAGCTCGAAGAAGAACTCGTCGCTGTCGTGCATGCGTTGCCGGCTGAACCACACACCGCGCCAGGCCCAGTACATGCCGTGTGCGCCGGGGTGACGCCAATCGATCGGCAGGGGCAGGGGCTGCGACTCGTCGCGATCGGTCAGCGGGTTGTCGGCCACCCGCATCCAGTCGCCCTCCATCAGCTCGAACATAAAGGTGGGCGACATGTTGTAGGTGTCGCGCAGCGTCTTGGCTCGCAGGTAGGGCAGGATCAATTGATCGCGTACGCGCACCACAGCGGGGTCGGTCTGACGGAGCCAATCATCGATGTACGCGTCACGCGAGATCTCGCCTTCTTCGCTGGGGGTGTTGAAGCCGAGGTTCTGGGCGGCGACGCGCTCGGTACCGATGCCGAGGCGGCGCAACAGTTCGCTGTCCAATTTGAACTCGCGTAGCCGCAGCGCGCCGACGCGCTCGGTGGCCTCGGGGAAATCCTCGATAAACCGCTGGTCGGTATCGATCCACTCAGCAGCCAGCTTGGGCTTGTTCTGCTCGATCATCGCGCGGAGCTTGGCGACGATCTGAGGCTCGGTCTGGGCCCACTGCTCACAGTAGCGCGACGCCTTGCGGTCGAACACGCCCGGACGCGAGTAAGCCAGGTTGCGCAGCGCCTCGATCACGGGGTCTTCGGACTCGGCGATGCCGCGAACGACCAGGTCCTGTGCGCGTTCGAGGATGACCTGTTCCAGTTGCTTGCGCAAGTCGCGGGAGACCTCGTCGATAGCGAAGTAGCGCTGGTCCATCGCGGCGATGGGCGCAAAGGCTTCGATTTCGGCCAGGCGCATGATCGGTTGGCCCGTTTCGTCGAGCACGACCTGACCGTCGAGGTCGCGTTGCTCAACCAGGCCCGGTCGGGGCGGCGTGCCGAGCAGACGATTCCACTCCAGCGCCAACATGATCTTGTAGTGCCGGTGGGCCTCGTCGGTCTCCTGGCCGATCTTGTGGGAGAATGTCCACGACAGCTGCCGATAGAGCGCGACCGAGTCGGGGTTGTAGCGCAGGCCCTTGTCACGGATCAGTTCGACGCCGCGACTGACCCAGAACCAACGCTCGCTGTCGGTGTGGGTGGCGACGGAAATGTTGTAAGCCATGTTCCAGGACTGGAAGACCCAGACCTGGTCGAAGCGGGGCTGCAGCTCGGAGATGAACTCGGCCAGGTCGACCGCCTCGAAGTGCTTGCCCTCCTGTTTGAGGTTGTTGGCGCGCTGCCAGAGGAAGTTGATCGCAACGCCACGGAACGAGCCGGACATGAGCGAGGCCAGCGCCATGCGTGGCGAGAGGTTCTCGCGGACATCGGTGTTGTAGGTGAGTTGTTCCTCGACGCGGCGTCGGTTGAGCTCGCCGCTGAGCATGAAATTGGCGCCGAGCGCGGCAATCGCGACCGAAACGGCTACCAGGATGATCAGCGTGTTCTTGTTCATGTCTTGTGTTTACACCTGCACACGCGCCAGCTCACGCCGGGCGAAAATGCCCCATCCGATGAGTCCCGCGAGGCCCGTCCAGATCACACCCAGCACCAGCACGCATCGGCCCAATTGGCCCCATGAGATGTACAGTCCGTCGACGATGTGCTTGCCCGGTTCGAAGCTGCTGTACTGCTGCAGCGGCCATGTAAAGGTCACGGCGATGTAGTGCAACGCTTGCTCGATCAACAGCGCATCGGGCCCGATGCCGTAGTGGCTGGCCGCCTCGAGGATGTAGCTGCCGCTCGACGCGGCGATGAGCACCAGCAGGGAGCCGAGGATCGACACGTAGAAATTAAGAAACGTCGACATGGTCAGGCCCAGCGCGGCAAAGAACATGAGCTTGATCCAGACGATCATCATCGCGCGTGCGAAGTTTCCTGAAAAGCCGTCGGCCTCGTGCATGACCTGCAGGTTGTCGAATCCGCTGAAGTATAGCGACGAACCCGGGGTCAGGTTGAACAGCTCGAGCAGTACCGTGCCGTCGTCGTTGATGCGGCTGGACTGAAACGGCAGGGTCTGTCGGATGCGCAGCGGGACTTCGATGCCGTCGACCTCTGTGATGGGCGAGCCGTTGACCGTCCAACCGACGCGCGCCTGGCCTTTGGGCACGGAGCTGCCTGCGCGTAGCGTGTACTGGATCTGAGCGTTGAACTCGTCGCTGCGGTTTTCCGTGTCGAGCCCGGTAAACTTGTAGACGCGACGATAGTTCTCCCGGCCGTAGGGCGCGACGCTGCGCCACTCGCCGAGCAGGCGCCCAAGGATTTCCTCACGGAAAACCGCGTCGCCGCCGCGTTCATCGATGTAGCGATCACCGAACTCCACGCGGATGCGTTCGAGTTCATCATCAGCCAACTTCTCTAATTCCTCGGGGGGCTGGGCGGTGGAGGCGATGCGTGCGGTCAGCAGTTGTTTGCTGACCGCGTTCTCGTCTAGCGCGTGGATCGGGTCCATCTTGGCGAGATAGAAGACGGTGAAGCCATACATCGCGATGCCGACGACCAGCACGAGCAGGCCGTTGAGCAGCATCACACCCAGCCACTTACCCAGCAGGTAGCCGCCCCGCGATATCGGCTTGGTCAGCGTCGTGTAGACGTATCGCTGGTCGACCTCGTTGCTGAGCGACCAGCAGCTGAGCACCACCGTCATCAGCGACAGCATCGCCGAGACGAACATGAACGAAAACGACAGGTACTTTCGCATCCGATCGTAGAGCGTGGGTATGTCTTCGAGCGTGTTGTACTCGGTCTGGCCGATCATGAGGGGGATCGCCACGACTCCGAGAAACAGCGCCCCAACCACCCCTACGACGACGCGGTAGGCCATCGCTTCGGCGATGATCGCGCGTGCCACGCCCAATGGTCGCCACGGCAAGGACAGCGTGACTTGCAACAAGCCGTAACCGATCAGAAACCCGACGGACAAGACCAGGCTGAGACCGATCACCGCGCCCCAGCGTGTCTTCATCAGCATCGTGTCGAAAGCAGCGCCCAGGAAACAATCCACGCCGAGCAGGACCATAAAGGCAGACAAAAACAGTCCGATCGTCTGAAGCAAGCCCCAATCCGATCGGTTGCATCGCCGCAGCATCCACACGCCCATTGCGAATAGGACAAGCGCCATCGCGCCGAGAACCGCGCGACCGGCGCCGTCGCCCATGGTCTCGAGTCGGCTGATCAAAAAGTACGCAACGACCGTGAAGGTGGTCGTGATGACCGCCGCGTGCAGGCCGGGTCGCTTTTCCCAGGTTAGGGAGCCTCGCTTGCTCACGACGCGCCGCCTCCACCCATCAGGTCATCGATCACACCACGATCCATGTCGCGCTTGGGCTGCGGTTCTTCTTTCTGCTCGGGCTTGGGCGCGGAATCGACAGGTTCGCTTCGGGTCAGTCCTTCGAGCACGTCGGTATCGGGCCCGGTCGGCTTGATCGGCTCGGCCGACTGGACAGGGGGCGATAGCGCCGGGGCTTCCGGTTCGACGCGCGTGAGCCGGTCGATGAGCGCGTCGCCGTCGACCTGTTCGGGCATGTGTGCGTCGCGTGCGAGGAACTCGGCAACGGCTCCGCCGGCCACCGCGCCGCTGGTTGCGGCGCCCTCGTCCTGAGCCGCGTGCACGATATCGAGAAACAACGCCTCGAGTTTCTGACGCGGACGCTCGACGCGACGGATCGCGCCGCCCTCTTCTTCCTGGATGAGCCGTTCGATCTTGTCGATCGTTTCTTGCTTGAGCGCATCGGTTTCGATCACGCGTGAGTCTTCCACTTCCAACAACTCGTCGACCGTTCCCTCGGCCCGCTTCTTGCCGCCGTAGAGAATGGTGACGCGGTCACACACGTCCTCGACATCGGCCAGCAGGTGACTGGACAGAAGCACCGTCTTGCCGCGCTCCTTGAGGTGGAGGATGAGGTCCTTGATCTGTCGTGTGCCGATGGGATCGAGGCCGGTGGTCGGTTCGTCGAGGATGAGCAGCTCGGGGTCGTTGATCAGCGCCTGGGCCAGACCGATGCGGCGCTGCATGCCCTTGGAATACTCACCGACGGGGCGTCGTTGCACGGCGTCGAGACCGACCATCTCCAGGAGCATGTCGATGCGTTTGACGCGCGTGTGTCGGTCGATGTGGAAGATGCGGCCGTAGTAGTCGAGCGTCTCGCGCGCGTTGAGGTAGCGGTAGAGGTAGGACTCTTCGGGGAGGTAGCCGATGCGCTGTTTGGTGACGACCTCGCTGGGCAGACGACCGAATACGGCGGCCTTGCCGCGCGTGGGGAACAGCAGGCCGAGCAGGATCTTGATCGTGGTGCTCTTGCCCGAGCCGTTGGGCCCGAGCAGGCCGAACACCTGATGCGGCTCGACGGTGAGGTCGAGATGATCGACGGCCCGGATGCGCGGGCGCATCCAGAAGTCCTTGAAGACCTTGGTCAGGCCGAACGTCTGGATCACCGGTTGCTGGCTGACCATGCTTACTCCTCCGATTCGTCGTCTTGTACGATGCGCTGCTTGATCTCGGGGTTGCGTCCGATCTCGATGATCAGGTGAGGCGCATTGGTCGGCAGTCGGAACAGCTCGTGTTTCTCGGCGAAGATGTCGTCGAGCGTGTCGTACCAGAGGCGCTGCATCTTGATGCGGCGCAGGACGGGGTCGTCGCCGAAGGCGGAATAGTGGCCGCGGAAGTTGTTCACATCGGATTCGATGCGCTGGACCATGCCGGTGCGGTCGGCGATGGCGGCGCTGATCACCTCCGCGACGCGGCCGCCGATGGCGTTGTCGGACATGGACTGGTTGTCGGTCAGCAGCGCATCGATCTGTTGATGCGTGGACTCGATGCGGGCGGACTCACCGAGGATGCGGGCGTCCTGGTAGTTGCGCATCGCTTCCAGCAAGACGGGGTACCCCGCGCCCGCGACGTTCTGCAGCTTGGCGTTTTCCTTGCTGATCGCCTCGTCGCGGAGTCGTTTGCGTTCGGCGTTGGCCTGGGTCACGCGGTTGAAGCTGTCGCGCACGCTCGGCGGGACGTGTGCCTCGGCGTGCGAGATGTTGGTGATCGTGATGCCGCAGCCGATGTCGTCGAGCATCTGCTGGGCGATCTCGATCGAGCGGGCCGGGACGGTCTGTTTCTCCATGAAGTCGTCGGCGGTGATGGTGGCGACGACCTGGAGGATGGCACACTGGGCGACGCGGCTGACCATGTCGTGGGCGGCCTGGAGCGACTCGGTCAGGTCTTCGCTGCCGAGGTTGAGAGCGAACAACTCGGCGTCGGCCGGGTCGATACGGAAGGTGACGGCCCACTGTCCGTGGACGATGTTGCGGTCGGCGGTGAGCAGGTAGCCGTCGCGACCGGGCAAGAGGCCGCCCGGTAACAAGGTGCGCTCGGTCAGCGGCTTGTGGGATTCCCGTTCCTGAAGCAGGAAGAAGAATGCGCTGTCGATCGTCACCGTCTGCTCGCGCGTCGGTACGACGATGATGCGGTCGATCGGCTCCGGCCAGGAGAAGTGCACGCCGGGGTTCAGGACGGTGACGGTGTAGCTGGGATCGCCGTCGGGGCCCTGAATGGGCTTGCCCACCGCGGCACCGAAGCGCAGGCGGATGCCGATCTGGCCCTCCTGAATCTCGTTGTAGCAGCCGTAGCCGATGAACACGATCAGCAACAGCGCCACGGCCCACTTGAGGAAGCCGAAGCTGATGCGCAGCGCCTCGGCCAACGAGCGGTTGGCCGGGTCCATCTCGTCGATGTTCAGTTCCCTGGTCGGTTGAACGTCGAACGGGTCTCTGTGATCACCGAGGTCGAGATCGGGGTCGTGATATTCGTGGTTTTGGTCTTGCATCGTGGGCGTTACTCGAGGTTGTCATCGGAGGCGCTGATACCGGAGCGCCCTTCCAGCTCTTTCATCTGGGGAAACACGTCGAACGGGATCATGCGCGGGTCGGCGATGATCGTGGGGTTGTTGGCCAGCATCTGTCGCACGGCCTGCAGCCGCAGGAGGAACTCGGCGAACTCCGGATCGTCGCGGAACTCACGGATCTTCTCGCCGACGGCGATGCGGCCCTCGCTGCGGATGGCCTCGGCGCGCGTGTTGGCGAAGCTCAGGATCTGCGTGGCGATCGAGTCGGCGCGGCTGAGGATCTGTGTGGCCTCGGCCTTGCCCGCCTCGGTCTCCTTCGACGCCAGCGTCTCGCGCGTCTGCTTCATCTGATCGAACACCTTGCTGGCCACCTCCGAGGGCAGCAGCAAACGCTCGATGCCGACCGAGCGGATCGTGATGCCGTACTCGCTGGCGTCCGCGGTGGCCTGCAGGGTCTGTGCGATCTTCTGCTGCGCCTCGGTGATCTTCAGCTTGGCCGGGTCGATGTTGGTCAGGTCTTCGAAGCGGTAGCTGGCGATCTGATTGGTGGCGTCGCGGAGCAGTTCCTTGAGGCGCTGGCGCGCCTCGTCTTCGGTGCGCAGCTTGGTGTAAAACAGCTTGGCGTCGGTGATCTGCCACGTGACGAACAGCTGCACCACGGCGACGTTGTTGTCGTCCAGCTTGATCTGGGTCGGCTCGATGTCGAGCTGTTGCACGAGGGCGGAATAGGTTTCGATGCTCTGGATCGGGTTGAACCACTTGAAGTGGAGGTTGCCGAGCACGCCGCGTCCCGTGCCGTCGCGTCCGTGGTAGACCGAGTCCTCACCAACAACGCCGAAGGTGGACTTCACCGCGATCTGGTTGTGGCCCACGCTGAACGTGACCATGTAGCCCAGGAAGAACAGCAGGAGCAGTAGGCCGAGCAGGATGGAAGAGAGTTTTTTCATTGCCGCATATCCTTGATTGATCGTTTCTTTCGGTTGGTTTAGTTCGTGGCTGTGGGATCGAGGCCGGGCAGCGCGGAGGCGGGTTCGTCGAGCTTGAATCGCACGGTGAACCGTTCGGGGTCAGCGAGGATCAGGTAGACCTTGGCTTTGCGTGATTCTTCGAGGAGGACCTTGAGGAACTCGCGCAGGCGGTAGACACCGGGCTCGGCGCGGTAGGCTGCGAGCTCTTGAGGGAAGCGCATGGCCGCGGCGAGTTCCGTGTTTTCGTGTTGCCAGCGGTCGCCGTGGGCTTCGGCGAGTACGACCGCCGCCTCGCCACCGGCGCGGGTCAGCGAACGCTCGATCTGAACGGCCATGGCCGCGGCCCGCTCGCCGCTGAGCGAGCGTGCGGATTCGATCATGGTGTAGATCGCCTCGGCTTCTTCGACCGAGCCGGCTGCGCCAACGAGCGTGGCGATCTCCGTGGCCCGCGCCTCGTCGACGAGGATCTGGCGCTGATGCTCGGCCTTGATCACCTCGTGGAACGCCGACGCCACGTCACGCGGTGGATGAATCGACGCCGCCGAGACGTGGATCACCTCGACGCCGAGCTTTTCTTTCTCGCACGCGTCCTGGATGCGACGCAGCAGCTCCTGGCCGGTCTCACGACGCGAGGTGCTGAGCCACTCATCGATGGTTTGGCTCAGCAGGTAGCGCGACAGTTCCGCGTTGCCGAGCGCCTCGAGACGGCGGACCGGGTCGTCGTTGTGAGTCAGGTACTGGATCAGGTCGCTGACCTGGTAGTGCAGATTGACCTCGATATCGATCAGCGCGACCGAGGGCGTGACGGCTCGCGTTGTCCCGTTGCCATCGCTCTCATCTGCGGGGTCCTGCTCGCCGACCGTTGTTTCCAGCGGCGCAACGATCAGGTGGATCGGCTCGGTCTCGGAGTGTTTGTTGTCCCAGAGGATGGCCTCGCCGGGTATCATCACGATGTCGGACCCGATGGAGACGCTTTGGACCCGCCCCACCGTGTAGCTCTGGGCGGAGGCAAACGGCCACGGCGCCTTGACGTGAACACCGGGCTCGAGCACGCGCTGGTCGAGTTGACCGAAGCTCGTAATCACGGCCTGGTCACCGTCGTCGACGAACACCAGGCTGGACATGCTCATCAGCACCGCGCCGCTGAACAGCACCAGCGCGGGCAGCGCCCGTGTGAACAGCTGCCAGAACCAGCTGTGGGTGATCTCGAAACCGAACTGGTAATTGATCGCGTCGTTGATCGATCGGGCGATCGACTCGGGGCTGGTCAGGAAACTGAGCAGGCGGCTGTCGAACGCGGGCCGGGGCAGCTCGCCGACCTTGCGCGGCCGGTACACGTCCAGCACCAGGTTCAGCAACATCTCCAAGCCGATCAGCGCCATGAACGCCGGCACGATCGCGACCATGTAGGTCAGCACGATGGAGACCGGGGACGGCAGCAGCAGCAGGCCGTAGCCCAGCGCGAGCATCGCACACACGAGGCAGACGCCCATGAGGTAACCCGCCCCGCCGCGCAGCATCTGCCACTCTTTGACCTTCGCCATGCCCGCGACGTAGCGGCTGACGATGAACATGACGAACGCCACGCCGCCGAACAGCGCCAACAGCACGCCTTCGTTGCCGAACGCGTCGGCGCCGGCGATGCTGTCGAGCTTGGGGTCGTGATCGAGCTGGTCGCTCATCATGGGCTTGGCCGACAGCAGGTCGAATCGCGCGACGAACTGCCAGATGCCGATGCCGACGAGGAAGCCCGCCGTGACGAAGCTCACAACGGGAAGGGCCCACTTCTGCAGGCGTCCGAGCCTGCGCCGTGCGACCGAGAGGTCCTCGGCGCTGGTTGAGAAAATCGAGCTGTCGGTGCCGTGGCGTTTGGCCAGCTCGTCGGCCTCGAGGGCTTCGATCCGCTCGAGCTTGTGCTGCTGGTACACCACGGCCAGTGCGACCCAGAGCAGCGTGCCGCCGATCGCGTGGAACATGGCGATCGTGACCAGCGCGCTGTCCAGCCGAAGCCCCAACAGCAGCAGCATCCCGCTGACGGCCAGCTGGATCGCCAGCCCCAATAGCGAGGCGCTGACCGCCCTTTGAAACGTGTGTTGATCCTGACTCATGCTTGTCGCTCACCTGAAATCGCGCGAACCCGACGAGGGCCGTGCGGCGTATGATTGCTAAGGGATAAAACGCGGCCGATTTGCCGCGGCCACGTGTTCGGCTTAAAACCTGTCGTCATCAGACCGCACCGAGAGACCCACCCGCCATGTTTGGCCCGATCTACACCATCACGCGAAACACCTTCACCGAGTCGATCCGCCAGCCGATCTTCGTCGTGCTGACCATCGTCGGCGGGCTGACGCTGGTGCTCAATCTGCAGATCTCGGGGTACACCTTTACCGACGACACAAAGCTGATGATCGACATCGGTATGAGCATGATCATGCTCTGCGGCATGGTGCTCGGCTCGCTGCTGGCCAGTGGCGTGCTGGCGCGGGAGATTCAAAACAAAACGGTGCTCACCGTGATCTCCAAGCCGATCGGTCGGCCGACCTTCATCCTCAGCAAGTACCTCGGCGTGGCCGCGGCCGTCTCGCTGGCGATGTTCATCTGGTCGCTGGTGTTTCTGCTGACGGTGCGGCAGAAGGTCTTGTCCGCGGCCTCCGACCCGATCGACTGGCCGGTGGTGGTCTTCGGCGTGTCGGCGTTCCTGCTGGCCGGCGGCGTGGCGGTGTGGTGCAACTTCTTCTACCGGTGGGTGTTCAACTCGACGTTCATCACGCTGCTGGCCTGTGCGTTGGCCGCGGCGTATGTCATGGTGCTGATGATCAACAAGAACTGGGAGTTCCAGTCGATCACCACCGAGTTTTTCGATCCCAGGTTCACCAACTACTCCGACGAGCGCAAGTCGCTGTCGCAGTTGTTTATCGCGCTGGGATTGCTGTTTCAGATCGGCTGGATCATCTGCGCCGTGGCGATCGCCGCGTCCACACGGCTGGGGCAGGTGATGACGCTGATGGTGTGCACGATCACGCTCGCGCTGGGCACGACCAGCGATGCGCTGTTCGGTCGTCTGGCTGACAACAACGCCTTCGCCGCCATCGCCTACAACGTCGTGCCGAACATCAACCAGCTCTACATGACCGACGCGCTGACGCAGAACAGCGTTATCAGCGGCACCTATGTCCTTCTGGCAACGGGTTACACGGCGTTGTTCGTCTGTGCGCTGCTGGCCGGCGCCGTGGCGCTGTTCCAGACGCGCGAGACGGGCTGAGCCGTCGCGTGACGGCGTAGCGGGGTCGCCCCCCCGGCCCTGGATAATGCGGTCAATCTCGTTCATCACGATACCGGTTGAATCCCCGCCGCGGGTGCGGCGCGGGTCGTGTCGCTCTCTCGAATCGGCGCAACGGTCGACTCGGTGTTCTCCAGGACCTCGCCCTTGCGCACCAGGCGAGCGGAGTTGAACACCACTAACACCGAACCGAAGGTGTGGAACAGCACCGCCAACACCGGCGGGAGCAGGTTGTAGCCCGCGATGATCTCAAAGACCACGATGTACAACATCGCGAAGATGAGGTTCTGCCTCACCACGGTGATCGCGTCGCGACTGAGCTCGACCAGGAAGGGGATGCGGTTGAGGTTGTTGTTCATCAGCGCGATCGAGGCGGAGTTGATCGCCACGTCGCTGCCCGCGGCGCCCATCGCGATCGAGATGTTGCCCGCGGCCAGCGCCGGCGCGTCGTTCACGCCGTCACCGACGACCGCGACGGTGTGACCCTGACTCTTCAGGTCGTCGACGATCTCCAGTTTCTGGCCCGGCAGAACCTCGGCCTGCACATCGGTGCAGTGCATCTCGCCGGCCACGCGACGCGCAACCGACCAGCGGTCACCGGTGACCATCACGAGCTTGCGGATCTGGTCGTCCTCGCGGAGTCGATCCATCGCATCGGCGGCGCCGACACGCGACTTGTCTTCCAGGCCGACCCAACCGAGCAGCTTGCCGTTGCGCGAGACGTAGAGCAGGCTGAGCCCTTCGGCTTCGGACTCGTCCAGGACGGAGGTGTCGATGCCGCGTTCGGCGATCCACGTGGCACGACCGACGAGGACTTCTTGTCCGTTGACCGAGCCGCGCACGCCGCGACCGGACACCTCTTCGAAATCCGAGGGTTCGGCCAGGTCCAATCGGGCGCGACGGGCGACCTCGACGATCGCGCGGGCGACCGGGTGTCGAGAGTTCTGTTCCACGCTGGCCGCGGCCAGCAGCAGATCGCCACCCTCGACGCCGTCGACGGGGTTGAGCCGGGTGACCGAAAGCTTGCCGGTGGTGAGCGTACCGGTCTTGTCGAAGACGATGGCGGTGAGATTGCGCGCGGTTTCGAGCGTGGCCACGTCTTTGACCAGCACACCGAGCCGGGCGGCGCTGCTGAGCGCGGCAACCATCGCGGTGGGCACGGCGAGAATGAACGCGCACGGGCACGCGATGATGAGCATGGAGATGGCCACGTCCAAATCGCGTTTGATGATGTACACGGCTGTGATGATCAGCAGGATGACGGGCGTGTACCAGTGTGCGTAGCGGTCGATGAGTCGGCTGATGGGTGTGCGGGTGCGCTCGGCCTGGAGGATGAGGTCCTTGACGCGACCGAGCGTGGTGTCTTCGCCGGCCTTGGTGATCTCGATCTCCATCACGCCGGAATCGTTGATCGTGCCGCCGAACACCTCGTCGCCCTCGGCCTTGTCGACCGGCAGAGATTCACCGGTGATGTTGGCCTGATTCACGGTGGATACGCCGCCGACCACTCGACCGTCGCCGGGGATGTTGTCGCCGGGGCGGACGCGGACGATGTCGCCGGGCTTGAGGTCTTTGGCTTCGACCTCTGTTTCCTCGCCGTCACCTGAGAGCAGGTGAGCGCGCGTGGGTGTGATGCGAACCAGGGCCTCGATGCTCTTGCGGGCGCCCAGCGCGGTACGGTGCTCGATCAGGGAGGTAATGATCATGAAGAAGGCGATGGCGCCGGCCTCGAGGTATTGGCCGTTGGCGAACGCGGCGGTGACCGCGAGGGCCGCCAACTCGTTCATGCGCATGTGGCCGACCCACAGGTCGCGAACGGCCTGCCAGACCAGCGGGACGCCGAGCAGCAGGGCCGCGATCATGGCGATCGTCTGGGCGTGTTGGTTGGCCGTGCCTTCGTCGGGGACGATCTGGTGCGGCGGGAAGACGAGGTAGGCGATGGCGGCGGTGACCAGAAGCAGGCCGCCGAGCAAGACCGCGAGGATTTCTGAGTTGACTTTTCGGGTTGAATCCGCGGCTCCGCCACCGGCGTTGATCAAGTTCTTGGCGTAATCGTGAACCATGGGCCTGCTGATCCCCTTCGTGATTCTGTAGGATGCTTCTCTCTAAACCTCTTCCATCATGAGGTTTGTACGTCTCGCCCCCAAGTCGAGCCGCACGGATACCGCCGTGATTAAGGTGATACGCTAACGCCCGCGTAACAGTTCTGTCGTGTGTGAAAAAAGTGCCTCAAAACTGACTCAGAAAGCGGGTGTCGTTCTCGTAGAACCAGCGGATGTCGCCGATGCCGTATCGTTTCATGGCGATCCGTTCGATGCCCAGACCGAACGCGAAGCCCGTCCATTTTTCGGGGTCGTAGCCCACAGCCTCGAACACGTTGGGGTCGACCATGCCGCAGCCGCCAAGCTCGACCCATTCGGTCTTGCCGCGGACGGTCATCTTGATGTCCAGCTCGGCTGACGGCTCGGTGAACGGGAAGTAGCTCGGGCGCAGCCGCACCTCGGCATCCTTGCCAAAGAACGCGTGGGCGAACTGCATCAGCGTGCTCTTGAGGTCCACCATCGTGACCTTCTCGTTGACGTAGAGGCCTTCGATCTGGTGGAACATCGAGCTGTGCGTGGCGTCGTGTGTGTCCGGTCGGTAGACGCGGCCGAGCGAGACGATGCGCACGGGCGGCGGGGTCTGTTCCATCACGCGGATTTGCACGGTGGAGGTCTGCGTGCGCAGCAGGTGGGTGGCGTCGAGGTAGAAGTTGTCCAGCGGATCGCGGGCCGGGTGCTCGGGGGGGATGTTCAGGTCGACGAAGTTGTGCTGCTCGTCTTCGAGTTCGGGGCCTTCGGCCACATCGAAGCCCATGCGGCCGAACACCTCGATCAGCTCGTCGATCACCTGCCGCAGCACGTGCACCCGCCCCATCCGAGGCGGATCGCCGGGCTCGGTCACGTCAATCGCGGGGCCCGTGACCCTGGGCTTGGCGTCACCGAGCGTTTCCTGTTTCTGCTTGAACTCGCCCTCGAGCTGTTGCTTGAGTTGGTTGAGTCCCTGGCCCAGCTTGGGCTTGTCCTCGGGGCTGGCGTCTTTCAGCCAGCTCATCGCCGACTTCAGCTTGCCCTTGGGTCCGAGGTAATCGATGCGGAAGCGCTCCAGGGCGGGCGCATCGCTGACCTCGCTGAGGGCGGCCTTGGCTTCGGCTTCGAGTTGCTCTAACTGCTGAACCATAGGCGTAACAGGATACCGAACCGCCGAGTGCGGGCAACCGCGGCAGGTCCATGACGGTTATCGATCACAATCGCCAAGTCGCCGGTTCACTCGGGTGTCGATCGACCCGATGCAAGGTGTCAGTCACGGTTCCGCCCGCGCAAAAGGCGGCAGAACCTCGAGGAGTTGAGATGCCCCAGACGGATCGCCAATGCGGGGGATGCAACATCTGTTGCACCACGATGAAGGTTTCACCGCTGAACAAGCCCGCGGGCGTGAGCTGTGGCCACATCACCGAGGCCGGTTGCGGCAACTACGAAAACCGCCCGGAAGTGTGCCGCACGTGGTACTGCATGTGGGTGCGCGACACCAACGGCATCCTCTCCGACGAAGAGCGGCCCGATAAGCTGGGCGTTTTCTTCACCGCCACACTGCCCGATCACGAGACCAAGCGACAGACCCTGTACGCGCACGAGATTCTGCCCGGCGCCGCGGAGAACTCCGCCGCCCGGGCGACGATCCAGCGCCTCAGCCGATACGTGCCGATCCAGTTCATCCCCGCGCGTAACCCCATCACGCCGGTGACCATGAACGGTCAACCGCTCCACGAAGCGGCGTAAGCATCTTTCAATCACAGTATCCGTTTCACGCCGACTCGATGCGCAGCATCGCCAGCTTACGCGGTGGTAGCATCAGTCGGACCCGTTGCCCCAACGCAAACGCGTCGCCGGTCTCCGGGTCGATCCCGCTGCGCTCGCCACCAATCGAAAAGGTCGCTGCGACATCGATCGGGTCGTCGCCGTTGTTGAAGATCACCATCCAGTGTTCATCGTCCACGCGGTAGCTGCGCACGCTTAGCGCCTCGCAGCGCGGCTCGAGCCGAATGACGGGATCGATGTGCGCGGCGATCGCCTCGATCAGCTCGTTGGCGTTTTGCACATGGGCTGCGCCGGGCGGATCGAGGCGCAGCCCCGTGTGACGCCAAACGATCACGCGGTCGCGCCCGTCCAGCGTGCGTAGCTGATGCAACACTTCCGGGGGCGCCTCGCCGGCGATCACCACCACCGCGTGGTCCTTGTGCGCGTCGTACAGCTCTGCCTCGAACTGCACGCGTTCACACACCCCCGCCACTTCGATCATCGTCATGTCGTTCACACCCGTGATGCCGATCGGCGCCAAAGGCTGACCGTTCTGCTCCAGCCAGTTCAGCCGGGCGATCACCTCACCGCTGCGCGGCGCGTCCGGCCAGAGCCAATCGGGCACGGGCCAGTCGATTCGATCGGGTCGGACGAAGTCTTGGGGCAGGTCGCTCATGGCCGGTCATGCTACGTTAAGACATGGATAAAAACAGCCCGCGGGGGAGGCACATCCCGCGGGCCAAGGGGCATTCCTCAGCAGGGGCTGAGGGGTGATGGTCTATCGATTATTTCTCGTCTTTCACCTTGAAGTCGGCATCGATCACGTCTTCCGAACCCTGTGATGCTGCCCCACCGCCGGACGTTTCACCGGAGGCGGCATTTTCCATGTCGGCCGCCTGGTTGGCCTCGTTGGCCGCTGCCTGGGCCTCGTACATGGCCTTGCCGAGTTCCATGGAGTTCTTCTCCAGTTCGGCCACGGCCTGGTCCAGCGCCGCGACGTCTTCGTTCTTGCAGGCTTCCTCGACGTTGTTGCAGGCCGCCTCGATGTCGCCGCGGATTTTCGCGTCGATTTTGTCGCCATGTTCGGCCAGGGCCTGGCGGGTTTGGTAGACGGTTGAGTCGGCGCGGTTCTTGGCGTCGATGAACTCGCGGCGTTTGCGGTCTTCCTCGGCGTGAGCCTCGGCGTCGCGCTTCATCTGTTCGACCTCGTCGTCGCTGAGACCGCTGGAGCCCTTGATCTCGATCGACTGCTCCTTGTTGGTGGCCTTGTCCTTGGCTGAGACGTTGAGGATGCCGTTGGCGTCGATGTTGAACGTGACTTCGATCTGCGGCATGCCGCGCGGCGCCGGCGGGATGCCGGTCAGGTTGAACTGGCCCAGCGAGCGGTTGTCGCGGGCGAACTCACGCTCGCCCTGCAGCACGTGCACGGTCACCTCGGTCTGGCTGTCACTGGCGGTGCTGAAGGTCTCGGCCTTGCTCGTGGGGATGGTGGTGTTCTTCTCGATGAGCTTGGTCATCACGCCGCCGAGCGTCTCGATGCCCAGCGACAGCGGGGTGACGTCGAGCAGGAGGATGTCGGACTCCTTGCCCTTGGTCAGCTCGTTGGCCAGCACGCCGGCGCCGACCGCGACGACCTCGTCGGGGTTGATCGAGCGGTTGGGCTCCTTGCCGAAGACGTCGATGACCACCTGCTGCACCGCGGGGATGCGCGTCGAGCCGCCGACCATCACGACCTCGTCGATCTCGCTGGTCGAGAGCTTGGCGTCTTCGATCGCCTGGAGGCAGGGCTTTTTCAGCCGCTCCATCAGCGGCGCGATCAGCGTCTCGAGCTTGGCGCGGTTGATGGCCATCTGCAGGTGCTTGGGCCCGGATTGGTCGGCGGTGATGAACGGCAGGTTGACCGTGGTCTCCATCGTGCTGGACAGCTCGCACTTGGCTTTTTCCGCGGCCTCCTTGAGGCGTTGCAGGGCCATCGGGTCCTGCCGCAGGTCGATGCCCTCGGTGTTCTTGAACTCGCCGGCGATGTAATCGATGAGCAGCTCGTCGACGTCGTCACCGCCGAGGTGCGTGTCGCCGCTGGTGCTCTTGACCTGGAAAGTGCCGACCTCGGGATCGATCTCGAGGATGGAGATGTCGAAGGTGCCGCCACCGAAGTCGAAGACGGCAACGGTTTGCTCTTTGTTCTTGTCCAGACCGTAGGCCAGCGCCGCGGCGGTGGGCTCGTTGATGATGCGCATGACCTCGAGGCCCGCGATCTCGCCGGCCTCCTTGGTGGCGTGGCGCTGGGCGTCGTTGAAGTAAGCGGGCACGGTGATGACGGCCTGCTTGACCTCTTCGCCGAGGTAGTCCTCCGCGGTCTTCTTGAGGTCCTGGAGGATCTTGGCGCTGATTTCCTGAGGCGTGTATTGGTTGCCATCGATCTCGGCCTTGACCAGGTCGTTCGCTCCGCCGACCACGCCGTAGGGCACGATCTTCTCTTCGCTGTGGACCTCGTTGTGACGCCGACCCATGAAGCGTTTGATGGAATAGACGGTGCGCAGGGGGTTGGTGACCTGCTGGTGCTTGGCGGTCTGGCCGACGAGCACCTCGCCCTTGTCGGTGTAAGCCACGACGGAGGGGGTGAGTCGGTTGCCGGATGAGTTGACCAGCACCTTGGGCTGGCCGCCCTCGACCAACGCCACCACGCTGTTGGTTGTGCCTAAGTCGATGCCAATGGGAGTTGCCATTTTCATGTACCTCGTTTCGTTCTGACGGAGGCCGGTATCCACCCAATCGGCGAATCCGGGCGTTCCGCACCAGTGGGGTTATGGCAAGTAGCGCGCCAGAGAGATAATACGTAAAATGCTTATTGACAATGTTTTATGGGTAATACGGGCAACCCAATGCTGCCATCGTGCCCCTGCCGGGCCGGTTTTCCTGCCAAACTGGCACTGTGGATTGTTCACTTGGATGGGCTTAGGGCTCTACAATGGGGCCATGCGTAAGTGCCTGTTTTTCTGGATCTGGGTCGCGCTGTGCACACCGGTGATTTGGGCTGAGCCTGAGGGGCCGACCGAAGCCGCCTCGCCCGAGGCGGTTTATACCGCTCGCGACACGCTGACGATCGCCGCCGATGAAAATCCGGCCGCCAACGAGATCCTCGCCGGTCTGCGATACACGCCGGGTGCGTTTGAGCTGACCCGCCAGCCGCTGGCTGACGACATGCAGTGTGATTTTCTCTACAGCTTCCCCTCGCCCAAGCCGTCGGGTGACGACCGATTTGACCGCGTACAGTTGCAGTGGTTCGCGGCGCATGACGAGGCGGGCCAAATCATCGATGCGCCGGCGGTGCTGATCGTGCACACCGTTCATCCGAAGATGGTGGTCGCCAAGGGCATGGCGACGTACCTGCGGTTTAAGAAGGTGCACGCGTTTGTCGTTGTGATGCCCGGCTTCGGCGAGCGACGCGTTGTCGATCAGCCCTCGTCGCTGACGGCGCTGCTCAACGCGCAGCAGGGCGTGACGGACGTGCGGCGTGCGCGCGACGCGATCGCGGTGCTGCCGCATGTTCAGACCGACAACATCTCATTGCTCGGCCCGTCGTTGGGCGGGTTCATCGCCACGACGTGCGCCTCGATGGACAGCGCGTTCGACATGACCTTCATCATGATGGCCGGTGCGGACCTGTACGACGTGTTGGAGAACGGGGAACACGACGCGGCGCTGCTCCGCAATCGCTTGCACAACGCCGGCTACAGGGATGAGAAGCTGCGTGCGCTGTTAAGCGTCGTCGAGCCGTTCGACCTGGCCCACCGTCTTGATCCTCAGACAACCTGGCTGGTGAGCGCCCGTAACGATCGCGTGGTGCCGTTGCGTAACGGCCAGATGCTCGCGGAGAGAATCGGTCTGGCAGAAGAGCACCACCTGCTGGCCGAGGCCAACCACTACACGATCCTGCCGCAGTTTCCCCGGTATCTGAACATCATGATCGACCAGATCAACGGCGTGTCGATCGAGACGCCGCCGGCTGAGCCCCCAACCGATGAAACGGGGGGCCTGACTACTTCAACAAGCGCTTCAATCCCTCACGAATCAGCGCATCCTTGATCTCTTCCTCGGTGGGTTGGCGCGGCTGCTGTTGCGCCGGTTGCTGCGGCTGGGGATCGGGTTGCTCGACGGGCAATTGGTTCACCCACGGCAGCGGGTCCTGACTCGGGGGCGGGACGGGCTTGTCTTTCGCCTGCGGTCCCTTGTCCTTGTTGAGCAGCGCCGTGCCGATGCCGATGGCCAGACCGACCTCGCTGTTGGCGCTGCCGCTAGCACTCATCGCGCCCAGTTCTATGCCGGCCTTGACGTAATCGATGTCGGGCTTGGTGATCGGACCGAGCGCGGGGATCTGATAGACGTAATTCGGCGGAACGTTTTCGATGTTGAACGCCTTATCGAGCGTCTGCGGGGGCAGGCCGAGGCGCATGTCGAGTTGTTGTGTGACCAGGTTGACGTCGCCGAACATAACGGCGTGGAAGCTGCCGTCGACGAGCATGTCGAGTCGGCGGTCGTAGTGGAGCTTGCCGTCCTTGATCGAGAAGACCAGGGGGGTGAACTGCGCATCGGACTGTTGCGGGTTGGAGCGGCGGGCGAACTTCATCAGCAGCGCCAGTGGGCCGCGGTTTTCCATGCGAAGCGTGCCCAGCTCCACCACCACGCCCTGTGCCTGCAGGCCCGCGACGGTCGGGTTGTCCAACGGCAGTCGGAAGCCATCCTTGGGAATGGTCACGCGGATCGGCTGCTTGGAGGAGTAGACCGATTCGAGCATGAAGTTGACGTCGCGCAGGACGTGTCGGCCGAGCTCGCGCGTGGCGATGATCTCTGCCCGGCCGTCCTGGTCGAGCACGATGACGCCGTCCTGCACGCGCCCGACGAGTAGGGCACGCGTGTTGGGGCTTTGGGCGATGAGGCGAACGGGGCCCGTGCCGCGGACCATCTTGACGATGATGTCGAGCTGGGCGGTGTCGCCGAGCAGGGCGTGGAGTTTGTTCTCGGCGTTGATGATCTGGTCGAGTGGCGCGACGGGGATCTGGCCGAGCTTGGCGGTGATGTCGGCGCTGGCGGTTGAGATGCTGAGTTGGCCGGTCTGGTCGAACAGGTCGCTGAGCGAGCCGCTGACGTCGAGGTTGCCGGTGGCGTTTTGTTGTGCCTGGGGGTTGGCGTAGTCGATCTTGCCGGTGAGCTTGGCGACGGCGCCGCCGGCCAGACGCTCGCTGTTGAGCGAGCCGGCCAGGTTGCTGATGCGCGCCTCGCCGCGCCCGGAGGTGTTTCTCAGGAACGCGTCGGTGGCGTTGAAGTTGATGTTGAACGACAGGTCGCGCGGGTCGATCGGGCCGTCGAGTGGGATGGTGGGGAGGTCTTGGATCGTGGCGGTGACGGTAATGGGACTGACGAGGGCCATGGGCGGCGGGGCGCCGTTTTCACCGGCGACCCACGCGGCGTAGGCGGCGGGCGTGAGCTTGTACTCGATCGGGATGACCTTGCGGTCCGGCACGAAGCGGTTGTCTGCGGTGAGATGGCCGGACGCGGAGGCCTTGAGGTTCTCGCTGGTGACCGATGCGACGATGTTGCGGCGGTCTGCATTCTTGCCATCGAACGTGAGGGTGACGTCGACCTGGTCACCGATGTAGGTCGGCAGCTTGCCACCGGTCGCGATGAAGGCGTCGACAAACGCGGTGGGCACATCGGTCAGTTCGACGGTCGCGTTGCCGGTGGTGTTGGCCGGCGTGATCGCGCCGTCTTGCGTCCAGTTGTCCAGCGCGGCGTTAATCTTGATCGAACCGGGCTGGGCGGCGCCGGGCACGTTAGTGGCGGCGGTGAGGTTCGCGCGCATCGGCTGATCGGGTGCAAGCGTGACGCTGCCCGACAGGTCGCGCGCGGTCATGCCCGCGAATCGCGGGTCACCGGCCAGCTCGACCTGTTCAACCCGCAGCTCGATCTGCGCGGCGATGGCGTCGAGTGAGAACCCCCGCAACGGCACGACGGCGTCTTTGACGAGCAGCTGGACATCGGCGGGGCGCGCGAGTGTGGGCTCGCCGTCGCCGGAGCCGACCTTGTCGGGCATGAGCCTGTAGCGCAGGGCCGATTCGCCATTGAACTGCTCGTAGTCAGGATCGATGGTGCCGGCGATGGAGAGCCGCTCGAGCGGTGTGTGCTGCGATGAGCTGATGAGCGCGAGATTCAGCTTGGTCTCGCTTGGCTGACCGGAAGCGTCGCGTGTGAATTGGGCGCTGCCGCCGAGCGTGATTTGATCGGACAAGACGTTTGCGAGCTTGCTGTCTGCGGCGACCCGCAGTTGGCCGGAGAACGTGGTGGGCGAGTCGGTGGTTTTCTTTGCGGTCAGGCGCAGATCGAGTGACGGGCCGAGCAGCTCGACCAGATCGCCGCCGCGCTGGACCAGGCGATCGATCGTGGCGATGCGGACGTTGGTCGTTTCGACGATGGCGTCGATATCGGCGCCGGACAGGTCGAGTTCGCTGTCGGCGTTGAAGGGCTTTGCCACGACGGCTTGCACCGCGACGCTGCCGGGTCGGCCGTCCATCGTGGTGTTGCCTTTGAGGCTGAGGGTTCCGCCGTGTTGCAGCGATTCGCTTAAGATCGTTCCGCTCAGGCCGGACCAGGTCAGCGTACCGATGGATTCGTCGCCGGCGAGTGTGCCGTCGGCGACGGTGAGATTGGCGGCGATGGAGGTGGTGTGTGCGGCGAAGCCGTCGGCCGCGGTCGCGGCGTGGAGGGTGATGCTCACCGGCACGTCGCCGCGCAGCGCCAGGCTCTGCAGCTGCGGGTCGCCAGCGTAGAAGGTCTTGATGAACTGTTGGGACATCACCCAGACGGCGGGTTGTTTTGTATCGATGACGATCTGGTCGTTGACGGTTTGTAGATCGAATCGGCCGTTGAGCTGCGGCGAGGCGATGGCGATCTGGCCGACGTGTGTGTCGCCCTGCGAGGTCGCGTCGATGGTGATGTCCATCTGTTTTCCGATGGCGGCCTCGAGAATGCCGCCCGTTCCGAGCAGCGCATCGACGCCAGCCAGGGGGAGCTTGTCGACGTTGGCCTTGGCGATGACTTCTTCGCTGGCCAGATCGTAGGAACCGGAGCCGTCGATGCCGCCGCGCAGCTCGCCCTGCGCAGTCTTCGCGCTCAGCTCGAACGCGATGGGCTTGTCCGTGGCCAGATCGACGTTGACGTTGAGGTCGGAGACGTGGACCGGTTCGTTGTCGGATTGGGTGAGCGAGAGCTGCGCATCGGTCACGATGATGCGGCCCGTGACGGGCAACTCGGTCGACTGGGAAGGCTCGGATTCCGTGGTGGGCGTGATGGCGCGCTGGAGGTTCGATCCGGTCGCGTCTGCCAGCACATCGGCGGTGAGGCCCTGGATGTTAACCTCGCCCAGGTCACGACCGCCGGTCGCTAAAGACAGCAACGAAGCGTCGACGCTCACGCGATCGATGTTCGCCACGGCGTTGCCGTGCGGGTCTTTGAGGACCAGACCCGTGAGGGTCTGCGAGCCGAACCAGCTGGCGCTGAGCGATTCGATCTCGACCGAACCGGAGATGGACTGGTTGATGGCGCTGGTGATGCGACCGCGCCCGAATGCGCTGCCGGCGATGGTGGGCACCATCAGCACGATCAGGATCGGCACCACCACAACGATGGCCAGGATGATCCACTTCTTCTTCCCACCGCGGCGCGGCGAGGCGGCGGCGGTTGTTGTCCCCTGCTGGTCGCTCATCACGTTCCCTTCACAAATAACCCGGCGGCTTGGGTATTGTACGCCGACTGACGCCCCGGGCGGGTTCGATTTGAAGGATTAATCGATCGGCTGCGGCACGGCCGAGGCGACCGAAGTCTTGCCCGTGATCTGTAGCATCCGCTCCAGGGCGACCTGCGACCAGCGCGTGGTCTGCTCGTCCACGGCGACCTGGTTGACGACGTTGCCCTCGGCCAGGTTGTCCAGGACCCACAGCAGGTGCTGGGGATCGATACGGTACATCGTGGTGCAGAGGCACTGGCAGTCGGAGAGGATGCGGACGGAAACGCCACGCTCGACGGCGGATTGCGACAGACGGCTGACCAGGTGCACCTCGGTGCCGACAGCCCACTTGCTGCCGGATTCGGCGGCGTCGATGGCGCAGATGATCGCCTCGGTTGAACCGGACAGGTCGGCCTTGCGCACCACGTCGTGTTCACACTCGGGGTGAACGATGACGGTGGTGCCGGGCTGCTGGGCCTTGATCTGGTCGACGTGTTCCGGGCGGAACAGCTTGTGCACGGAGCAGTGCCCCTTCCAGAGGATCACGTCGCTTTGCACGATGGTCTGCGCATCGCAGCCGCCCAGGCCCGCGGGCGCTTGTGGGTCCCAGAGACACATTTGGGTGTGGATGTCGTAGCCGAGGTCCGCGGCGGTGTTTCGGCCGAGGTGTTGGTCGGGCAGGAACAGCAGCTTGATCTTTTCGCCTTCGCGCAGCGGCTCGTCACCGCCGGCGAACGCCCACTCGAGGATCGAGCGCGCGTTGGAGCTGGTGCACACCGCGCCGCCGTGCTCACCGACGAACGCCTTGATCGCCGCGGAGCTGTTCATGTAGGTGATGGGTACGACGCGTCCGTTGAAGTGCGCCTCTTCGAGCACGGCGTTGATCTGATTCCAGGCGTCTTCGACGTCGTCATCGGCGGCCATGTCCGCCATGGAACAGCCGGCCGAGAGGTCGGGGAGGATGACGGTCGTTCCGTCGGGGGCGAGGATGTCGGCGGACTCGGCCATGAAGTGCACGCCGCAGAACACGACGAACTCGGCTCCAACTTGACGCACTTTCTCGGCGGCGAGCTGGCTGAGCTTGAACGAATCGCCGGTGAAATCGGCGTGCCGGATGACGTCGTCCTGTTGATAGTGGTGACCGAGGATGACGAGGCGGTCGCCGAATTCGGCCTTTCTGGCCTGTATCGCCCGGTCGAGGGCGTCGGCGTCCATGGCGCGATAATTGTCCGGTAATGCGGGCTGCCAGAGCATCGTAAACTCCGATTTTGGGCTTTTCTTGGCGTGGCCAGTTGGTATTATAGACAGTTCTTCGGGAGGGGTTCCTTGGCCGATCGGCATTCATGTCCGATACCCTGATCTGGGGTTAAGCCGATCTCGCGGTGAACCGAAAAAACAATCAGGGAATGCGACTGCTGAGAGGTCGTGGTGGAAGTTAGTTTAACGTTGTATTGGTCAGTAGGCCCTTTTCACGGATACAATGCCTCGCGATGCCATAACGCCGGAGCCTGTCGGATCCGTTAGGTGTCGCGATGAGCGGAGGGTCGTTAGAGGTCATGTCACGATCTAGCGAAGTACCGAGCGGTTTGCAGCTCTACCTCAAGCAGATCAACGAGGTCCCCTTGTTGAGCGCTGATGAGGAGAAGGAACTGGCGTGGCGGATCATCCGCGATAGCTGTCCCCAGGCGCGCGATCACATGGCCCGCGCCAATCTCCGTCTCGTGGTTTCCATCGCCAAGAATTACTCCAACCGCGGCCTGCCCCTGATCGACCTGATCGAAGAGGGCAACATCGGCCTGCTCAAGGCGGTCGAGTCTTTCGACCCCACGCAGGGCGCGCGGTTCAGCACGTACGCGTCGTGGTGGATCAAGCAGGCCATCAAGCGGTCGCTGATCAACGCGGTGCAGCCGATCCACGTGCCCGCTTACATGGTCGAGCTGGTCGCGCAGTGCAAGCGCGTGATGCGTGAGTTCGAGGACGAGTTCGGTCGTCAGCCCACGCAGGAAGAGCTGGCCAAGGCGATGGACGTGCCGCCGGAGAAGATCCGCATGATCAAGCACGCCATCCGCGCGTTCCAGCGGCCCAGCCAGGGCCCGGTCAGCACGGACGGCGAGCAGGTCTCGCTGGGCGACATCCTCGCCGACGACCGCACGCCCTCGCCGGAGCAGGCGGTGCTGGCTGAGGACGAGATCCACACCATCTACAAGCTGCTCGACGCGATCGACGAGCGCGAGGGCACGATCCTCCGTCTGCGTTTCGGGCTAGACGGCGAGGAGCCGCTGACGCTCAAGGAGATCGGTCAGCGCGTGGGTCTGACGCGTGAGCGCGTGCGGCAGATCGAAGCCGAGGCGCTGAGCAAGCTGAACTCGCGCATCAGCCGGGCCAACGAGGGCCTGTCGACGGTCGGCCTGTCCGAGGCGGGCGCTCGCGTGGCGGGCAATGGAAACGGCAACGCCACACGCCGCGCGATGTAAGATCCGATTACAACTGAAACCAATAAAAAACCGGCCCCATGAGGACCGGTTGTTTTTTATCCGTGATGGATCGCGAGGCTTAGCGTTCCGGGTCGCCGAGGCCTTCCAGCGTGCTGAGGCCGGGCTTGAAGACGACGCTCCCATCGACGACGACGAGCTGTTCGTTGAGGAAGTACTGCGCGGCCTTGCTGAGCACCTCCGCTTCGAGCTGCAGGCCCTTGCGCCGCACGTCTTCGGGGGTGTCGCTGCCGATGTCGATGTGAAACACGTCCTGGAGGATGATCGGGCCCTCGTCGAGGTCTTCGGTGACGAAGTGGGCCGTGCAACCGCTGACGCGCACGCCCTGTTCCCAGGCCTGGTGGTACGGCTTGGCGCCGGGGAAGAACGGCAGGAGGGAGGGGTGGATGTTGATAATCTTGTGGGGGAAGGCCTCGACGACATCGGGCGTGAGGATCTGCATGTAGCGGGCGAGCAGGCCGAGGTCGATGCCGCGCCGCTGCATGGTCTCGCGCAGCCAGGTCATGTGGGCGGGCTTGTCGGTCGAGGGCATCCATTCGAAGTCGATCCCCGCTTGTTCGGCGATCGGGCGGAGCACCTCGTGGTTGGAAAGGATCACGTCGATCGTGCCGCGGTACTTGCCCTCGCGCGCGTCGGCGAGGATGTGTTCGAGGCAGTGCGGTTCCTTGCTGACCAGCACGGCGATCTTGCTTTCCTTCTTGTCGCTGCGCAGGGCGACGCGGACTTCCATGTTGATCGTCTTGCCGGTCTCGAGCAGGCCCGTGATCAGCTCGTCGAGGCTGATGGTCATGTCGGCGAGGTCGACGAGCATGTCCATGACGAACATGCCGCGCACGACGTGTTGTTGGATGTCTTCGATGTTGATGCCGCGCTCGGCCAGGTAGGTCGCGAAGCGCGCCACGGCACCCTTCTGATCCTGGCCCAGAACGCTGACCACCGCTGTAACCCTGTCCGCCATAGCCTCGTACCTCCGAAGGGGGCGACGATTATAGCGACTATCCCCCGGGCGGGCCTATCGCATGGATTCCTGGATATCCGAGAAGTAGTTGAACATCATGGCCCGGTCCTCGGGCTCGGAGACCTGGATCATCCGGATCATTATCTCGTTCATCTGGCGCTGCATCGTGCCGTCGTCGTTGGCCAGCCGGCGTTGTGCCTCAGCCCGGCCCTGTCGACGCTCGGCCTCGGTGCGCCGCGGGGGCGGCCGATTGCCGAACACGCCCCCCGCCTCGCCGGCCCGGATTTTCCGCAGGTGCTCGGCCTTCTGCTCGGGCGTCATCTCGTGATAAGCGCGGGCGCGATTGGCCATCATGCTCATCATGAAAGTCATCATGGCCTTCTGTGCGGCGTCCTCGTCCTCTTCGTAGCGCTCGCGAATCTTGTCGCCAAGCCGCTCGCGCACCTCGGGGGTCACCTCGTCCATCTTGTCGAACACGGCCTCGACATACGGCTGGCGCTGCTCGACACTCATCTCGCCAAACCGGTCCGACATGACGAACCGACCGAGCGTTTCCACATCGGCGGTCTGTGGGTCCGGCGGCCGCGTGACGAAGTAGCGGATCACCAGGCCCAGCCCGATGACGAGCAGCACGCTGCCGATAGTCAGCTTGACGGCGTTGGACATGGTCTTCTCCGTGATCGACCGCTACCCGCTCGTGAACCAGTCGACGTGACCATCGAGATAGAGCGCGTTGCGATCGACACCTTCGGGACCGCCGGGGTGCCAGCCGCTGGCGTCGAATAGCACGGGCATGGTGGCTTGATTGGTTGCGTTGAGCGTGACGCCGAACTCACGCGGCGAACCGCCGAACATGGTTCCCATCGGGCCGAGTATGTACTCGTAGCTGGTGCCGATCGCGGCGTAGAGCTCATCATCGGATGGGCAACGCCAGACCTTGCCGGCATCGAAGCCGTCGCCATCGAGCACGGACACCAGCGATTCGCGTGTGGGATCAACGGGCAGCGACTGGCAGATGGGCACCGATCGGCCGTGGCCATCGCGGTAGGTCTGAAACGCGACGCCGATCTGCCGAAGATTGGACATACAAATCACGCGGTTGCTTTGCGTGACAGCCATATTCAGTGCGGGCATGGTGATACCGATCAACACCGCGATCACGCCGATGACAACGAGCATCTCCACGAGGGTAAATCCCGATCGATCCACGCGTTGTCTTTGAAGTGTCATCGTCAGATGTGTCCTGGGCACAGCGATCACCGACCCGCTATGAGAATAACGCTGCGGTGACTGCTCAATTACGCAGAAAACAATCGGAATCGATGAAATCGAGTGTTCGTTCGATCATCCCTCGTATCACCTGAACGGGTGATAGACCGGTTAGAAATCGCGTCGGCTGAACCGCCAGCACGCCAGCAGCAGCAGCACGCACTCGAAGATCACGGACGTGCCGATGATCCATGACACCGAGCGGCCGCGCAAGTTCTCGATCAGCTTGTCTTCTGCGGCCCGCTGATCGAGTTGCCAGCGCGAGGCGTTGCCGTCGACGCGTTGTCGCGGCAGGTGGGCGGTATCGATCAGCCATCGCTCCAACAAGCCGATCGTCTCACCCGTCTTCGGCATAACGGTCTTGATACCAATGATGGTGTCGGCCACGCGCTGAATCGTGCGAACCTCTCCGCGTGCGTCTTCGATGCGATCCGCCAGGTGTTCGATGTCGGCAGCGGACTCGGCTTCTTCTTCGGGCTGGGTTTCCGGCTCACTTTCGCCTTCTACGGGAGCCTCAGCGTCGGGCTCGGCTTCAACAGTGACTATGGATTCGGCTTGCGCTTCGGCGAGCTCGCGCTCGAGCCGCTCGACCTTCACTTCCATCTGCGCCTTGATCATGCTGACCATGCCGTCCGTGCTGTTGACGATAAACAGGCAGAACCACAGGAGGATCGTGACGAGGATCGCCAACATCGATGAGCGCGAGAGCACACCGAGGAAGACGCAGATGGAGAACAGGTAGCTGAAGAAGAGCACGAAGACGGGGATGGCGATGAACAGGCCCGGCTCCCACACGCCGCCGCGCACGCCGATCACCAGAAAGCTGCCGACGGTGAAGACGGTGACCTGCAGCGCCGCAAAGAGCAGGCCGGAGAGATACTTGACGAAGAATAGCTTCACACGACCGATCGGCCGCGATAGCACCAGGTCCACCGATCCCTGCGCGAGAAAGTCGGGAAAGATGCTGCCGGTCGAAACCAGAGCGAGGATCGAGGCGATCCACGCCAGCCAGATCGAGATGCCCAGCGTCGTGAAGACGTACTTGTAGAACTCCGCCGGGGGCATGACGGTGGCGTTGAATACCGGGTTCTTGAGTTCCCAAATCAGGATCTTCAGGCCCTCCGGCGTCACGCCGAGCATCGCGATGATCGCCACGACCAGGCCCGACAGGCCGAGGGTGATCCAGAACAGCTTCTTGTCGTTGACCTGGCGGTAGCCGTCGATGAGCAGGGCGGTGGTCTGTGTCATGACGCACCCCCGTTCTCACCCACGGCCTGGAGCAGCAGTTCCTCGAGCGTCGGTCGGACGGATCGCACGTCGGTGATGACCATGTCCGCGGCACGAAGCCGGTCGATGAGCGGCTGGGCATCGAGCGGATCGCTGGAGCGGAGCGTCAGCGTGGAATCGGTCAGTTCGAGCAACAGTCCCTCGGCCGTCTTGCCGGTGACCGAGGCGCCGATCTGCCCGTCCCATTCGACCGCTAAAGCTGAGCCGATCGCTTCTACGCCCATGGGCCGATGGAGCACGATCTGGTAGTGCACCTGGTCGAAGGTGAGGTCTTCGATGCGGCCCTGCTTGACGACCTGGCCCTGCACGAGGAAGGCGACGCGTTCACAGACCATCTCCAGTTCGCTGAGCAGGTGGCTGTTGATAAAGACGGTCTTGCCGTCATCGCGGATCTGCGTCAGCGCCTCGCGGATGTCGCGTCGACCGATGGGGTCGACGCCGTCGGTCGGCTCGTCGAGGACGAGCAGGTCGGGATCGTGCACCATGGCCTGAGCCAGGCCGATCCGCTGCTGCATGCCTTTTGAGTAAGTTTTTATTTTGCGGTCGGCGTATTCGGCGGCGCCGACCAGCTCGAGCATCTGGTCCACACGGACGCGACGCTGGGGTCGGGGCATCTTGGCCATGGCACCGAAGAAGTCGATGACCTGTCGCCCCGAGAGGTAGCTGGGGAAGCGGGCGTGCTCGGGCAGGTAGCCAATGCGTTTGAGGGTGGGCTTGTGGCCGATGCGGCGGCCGAGGATGGTGCCGGTGGCGTGGGAGGCGTGGACCACGGTCATCATGATCTTGACGAGGGTGCTCTTGCCGGCGCCGTTGGGCCCGAGCAGGCCGAACACCTCGCCGCCGTGCACCTGCATGTTCACGCCGCGCAGGGCGTGGACGGAGCGGCCGAATCTTTTTTCCACGTGGTTGAGATCGATGGCTAGATCGTCGACAGGCATGAGTCCGGTCTCGTATGATGTGTCCAGCGGTTTCGTGCGACCCGGGCGCGCCGCCGCGCGAATTAAGCATAACAGCACGCCCCACCGTATTGACGGCAAAATCACCCCCGCGTTACCAGAAAACCGATAAGTTTCCGGGAAGTTCCGGCATACCCACTAACGGCGAGGAGGCTTCATGCTGCTGAACGATCCGATCAATCGTCGCGTGACCGAGGCCCTGCGCGCCTGGCGGATGGCGTACGAGGGGGGGCTGTCGATGGATCAGTCGCTGGTCTCGGCCGGCCGGGTGTGCAAGGGCGGGGCACGTCGCGCGTTCGAGCGCGCCGCTGAGGACATC
>JANQJT010000341.1 GCA_028281485.1 Phycisphaeraceae bacterium | reverse complement strand
AAGGAGTGCGCCGAGGCGTTCGAGGTGCTCAGCGAGCCGGACAAGCGGCAGCGCTACGACAAGTTCGGCCACGAGGGCCTGCGCGGCGCGGGCATGCACGACTTCTCGGGCATGAACGCCGGCGACATCTTCTCGATGTTCGAGGACCTGTTCGGCGACATGGGCTTCGGCGGATTCGGCGGCCGGGGCGGCGCGTCGGCCGGTCCGCGGGCGCGGCGCGGCTACGACCTGGAAACCGTCATCGACATCTCCCTGCTCGAGGCGGCCAGCGGCGTGACGCGCGAGATCGACTTCACGCGACAGGACATCTGTGAGACCTGCGGTGGCACGGGCGCCAAGCCTGGCACCCAGCCGGAGACGTGCGCCACGTGCGGCGGGCAGGGCAAGGTGGCGATGCGACAGGGCTTCTTCCAGATGGTGCGGACCTGCCCGGACTGCAACGGCACCGGCAAGATCATCAAGGAACGCTGCCCGGACTGCGGCGGCACGGGGCGCCGAACCAAGAAGCGCAAGCTGGAGATCCAGGTGCCCGCGGGCATACTCGACGGGCAGGTGATCCGTGTGAACGGCGAGGGCGAACCGGGCACGATGGGCGGGCCGCGCGGCGACCTGCACGTGGTCGTGCGCGTGCGCTCACACGACCTGTTCCACCGCGACGGCGACAATCTGGTCCTGGAGATGCCGGTGAGTTTCTCGCAGGCGTCGCTGGGCGGGAAGGTCGAGGTGCCGACGCTGGTCAAGCGGGCGGAGCTGACCATCCCGCGCGGCACGCAGCACGGCCAGGTCTTCCGCCTGCGAGACGAGGGCATGCCGTCGCTGCGCAACGGACGCAAGGGCGACCTGCTGGTGCGCGTGTTGATCGAGATCCCCAAGAAGCTGACGAAGAAACAAGAAGAGCTGTTGCGCGATTTCGCTTCGACCGAAGACATCGAGGTGATGCCCGAGAGCAAGGGCTTCTTTGATAAGATCAAGGACTACCTGTCCGGTGACAAGAGCGAAGAATCACGATGAACAAGAAAGACAGCGACAACAAGGCCGACGCCGAGCACCTCGAAGACCTGATCGAAGAGGAGCCGGATGTGTCGATCGAGACCGAGCAGCCCGAAGAGACGAAGGCCGAGAAGAAGGCCGACAAGAAGGCGGCCAAGAAGCTCGACGGTCTCCAGGCGGAGCGCGACGAGTTGTTCGAGCGCTTGCAGCGCGTCTCGGCTGACTACCAGAACTACATGCGCCGCGCCGCGCAGGATCAGCAGACGCAAGTCAAGCTGGCCAAGGCGAGCGTGATCCGCGGCTTTTTTCCCGTGATCGATCACTTCGACAACGCGTTGGAGAACGAGCCGACCGAGGGCGAGGCCAAGGCGTTGCACGACGGGGTGAAGATCGTGCGTGACGAGTTCCTGCGCGTGATGCAGATGGCGGGCGTGGAACAGGTCACGCCGAGCGTGGGCGAGGTCTTCGATCCGGAGCGTCACGAGGCGATGTTGCACCAGCCGGCCGAGGGCGTTGAGCCGAACTGCGTGTCGATGGTGTTTCAACCGGGCTACGTCATGGGTGATCGCACGCTGCGTCCGGCAAAGGTGGCTGTGGCGCCGGGCGATGCGCCGGCGGCGCCCGCGGCAGAGCCGACCGAGGAAGACGCGGAGGCCGACGATGCCGACGTATGATTACCAGTGCGAGGCGTGCGGCTACGAATTGGAGATCTTCCATTCGATGAGCGCGGCGCCGAAGCGGAAGTGTCCCGATTGCGGCAAGCTGAAGCTGAAGCGACTGATCGGCACGGGCGCGGGCGTGATCTTCAAGGGCTCGGGTTTCTACGAGACCGACTACCGGTCCAACAGCTATCAGGAAGGCGCCAAGGCCGAGAAGCAAGCCAAGGAATCGAAGGCCGAGACGAAGCCGGACAAGAAGACCGAGAAGAAAGCCGACGCCAAGCCCGCCAAGTCTGCCAAAGACAAGAAGAAATAACCGCCCTACCAGCCCGGTACTTCGACAAGCCGCATGTCCAGCGACGGCGCCACGTCCAACAAGCTCCGCATCGATTGATTCAACACCGGATGCGTCCAACCGGGATCGATATCACACAGCGGTTGCAGCACGAAACGCCTCTCGGCGATGCGCGGGTGCGGCACCTGTAGATCGTCTGATTCCAACACCTCGTCGCCAAAGAACAACAGGTCGCAATCGAGCGTGCGCGGGCCCCACTGCTGCGCGCGTTGCCGACCGGCGGCGGATTCGATCGCCTGCAACTCCAACAGCAGCGCTTGCGGATCGAGCGATGTCTCGACGCGGAGCACGGCGTTGAGGAAGGCGCCCTGTTCGATGGGCCCGACGGGCGCGGTCTCGTAAACAGACGACGAGGCGGTGACGGCCGTGTCGGTCAGCGCATCGATCGCGCGGCGGGCGTCGATCAGCTGCGCGGCGCGGTCGCCGAGGTTCGAACCGAGCGCGATGGACACGGTGGGCATGGCCATAGTGTGAACCAAAGTGCGCAGACCGGCAAACGCGCGACGGGCGCAAATAAAAACCCGCGTCGCGAGGACACGGGCTTTTACAGAGAGAGAAGTTTCGTTTAGGCGGACTCGGAGTGGAACTCGCTGTCGCGGTGTTGCATCTGGGCCTTGAGGCGGGCGAGGATGGACGAGTGCATCTGGCTGACGCGCGACTCGGACAGGTCGAGGGTCTGGCCGATCTCCTTCATGGTCATCTCCTCGTAGTAGTAGAGCACGAGGATGAGTCGCTCGGCGCGGCTGAGGCCCTTGGTCATCAGGTCCTTGAGGTCGCGCTTTTGCACCTGGGTGAAGGGGTTGGGCTGACGCTCGTCCTTGAGGACGTCGATCTCGCGCACGTCCTTGTTGGAGTCGGTCTCGAACCACTTGCGGTGGATGGAGACCATGCCGACGGCGCCGGAGTCCTTGGCCATCTTCTTGTATTCGTCGTCGTCGACGCCGAGTTCCTTGGTGATCTCTTTGTCGGTGGGGTTGCGACCCATCTGCATGGCCAGGCGTTTGCGTGCGCCCTCGACCTTGCTGGTGCGGCTGCGGACGAGTCGGGGGACCCAGTCCATGGCGCGCAGCTCGTCGAGGATGGCGCCGCGGATGCGCGGGGCGCAGTAGGTCTCGAACTTCACGCCGCGTTCGAGATCGAAGGCGTCGACGGCGTCCATCAGGCCGAAGATGCCGGCGGAGTGGAGGTCTTCGACGTCCACCTCGACGGGGAGCTTGGCGTGGATGCGCTCGGCGTTGTAGCGCACGAGCTTGAGGTACTTGGTGAGGAGGAAGTCACGGATCTCGGGCGACCCGGTCTTTTTGTACTCCGTCCAGACTTCGGTGATGTCCCGTTGGTCGTACGGGACGTCCTTGACCGCCGTCTTCTTCCTGGGCATGTCGATGCTCCTTGACCGATCAGATCATCCTTGAGACTGCGCGAGTAAGTCGTGTGCGCGAGTCGGTCATGCGGCGTTCGGCTGCGGCGTGAGTTCCGCGGTCGAATCGCCCGTCGCTTCCTGCGAACCCAAAGCGGCGTGCTCCGACGCCGCGTCCGTACCCGAAATAATGTCGTGGTTGTCGTCGAGTCGAGGGATGGGGTTGTCGAGTCGGTAGCGATTGAGGTGTTCCTGGATCGCGCGGTGTCCGACCGCGCCGACACACATCCCCACCCAGTAGCTGATGAACATGACAAGCAACGCCCGGGAGAGGATCGCGATCGCCTCGTTGCCCACGTACAGCCCCATCACGATCGCCAACGCAAAAGCGATCAACGCAAAACTGCTGGCTATCACACGGGTGGGCATCGGACGCAGCGCTCCTTCGCTAGTCGTCTCTTGAGTTGTCGACCCATCCATTGGTCGCTAGAGAAAGTTTACACGACCGGCGCGCTATCCCGCAAGCCAATTTGTCATGCGTTTGATAAAACCTGTCGCGCGCGGCGCGGCGGCGTGGCGATCGATCTTGTGCGCGAGCTGTGTCACACAGGCACTTGCTGCGCAGTCGGGATCGTGTAACACAAACGGACTGCGCTGGCGCACCGCCTGCACGACGCGCGCGTCGTAGAGCACGTGACCGGCGTCGCGCACCGACAGTCCGAGAAAACGGCGGCACACGGCGTTGATCCGCTCATACACGCGCCGCGCTTCGTGTCGATCGCGCGCCATGTTGACCAGAAGGTTGATTTGTGCGTTTTCCTTGCGTCTGGAGATGGTTTTCACCATCGCGTAGGCGTCGGTGACGGCCGTCGGTTCGGGTGTGGTGACAACGAGGATCTCGTCTGCGGCGAGGACGAAACTCAACACGTTGGGGCTGAGTCCGGCGCCGGTATCAACCAGTAGTAGGTCGGCCGATTCGTCGAGACGGCGCAGCAGATCGATCATGCGCGCCCTTTCGAACTCGGTGAGGTTCGCCATCTGCGCAAGACCCGATGCGCCGGGGACGAGCTGGAAGCCGCCGGGCGCTTCGCAGATGGCCTGATCGATGCTCTTTCTGCCGGCGACGACATGCGCAAGATTTGCCTTCGTCGTCAGGTTGACCAGCACGTCGGCGTTGGCCATACCCAGATCGGCATCGAGCAGGATGACGCGCCGCCCCATCGCCGCGAGCCGCGCCGAGAGATTAACGGCGATGTTGCTCTTGCCCACGCCGCCCTTGCCGGACGTGACCGCGAGCACCCGCGCCCCCTTCTTGGGTTTGTCGGGGGCCTGGTCGCGCGACATCATGCGCCGCAATTCGCTGGCCTGGTCCTGACTCGACACTATCGGAGCCCTTCTCCTAACAACAATTCCGCCAGCCGGTGGCCCGCGCCCCGCTCGATGTCGTGGGGGACCTCCTGGCCGGTGGTGATGTAGCTGAGCTTCTTGTTCACACGGCGGATCACGTTGAGCACGACACCGAAGTTCACCGCCTCATCCATTTTAGTAAAAATCACGCGGTCTGTGCGGATGGCGCTGAACCGCTCGGCGGCCTCCATTAAGACGGATTCCGAGGCGGTGCTTGACAGGACGAGGTGGACCTCGTGGGGCTTGGCGGCGTCGATGAAGGAACCGAGCTGGTCGAGCTTCTCGCTGTCCTTGGGGCTGCGGCCGGCGGTGTCGATGAGCACGACGTCGTAGCCGTTGCACCGATCGATCGCCGCGGACATCTCCATGGGGGTGTTCACGATGTGCAGGGGCAGGCCGATGATGTCGGCGTAGGTGCGGAGCTGATCGACGGCGGCGATGCGGTAGGTGTCGATGGTGATCATGGCGACGTTGAGTCGCTGCTTGAGTTTGAAGGTGGCGGCGAGCTTGGCGATGGTGGTGGTCTTGCCGACGCCGGTCGGACCGACCAGGGCGATGGTGCGCGGGCGGCCGTCGTCGGGGCGGGACTCGTGCAGGTCGCGATCGTCGACGGCGACGAGCTTGGCGATCTGTTCGGCGATGGCCTTGCGGGTTTCCTTCTTGTTGGCCGGTGCGCCGTCCTGCACGGCGTCGATGACTTCCTGCGCGAGTTCTTCGGCGAGTTCCTGGCCGATGAGCTGGACGTAGTGATCAACGAGGTTGTCGGGCAGGGCCGGCGTGGAATCTTCACGCGTGGCGCTGACGACCTGTCGGACCATCTGCTTGATCTGCTTGAGTTCGGCGGCGAGCTGGGGGTCGGGTTGCGCCGATGTGGGTGCGGGTTGAGCGGCGGGGGCGGGAGCGGCGTTGCCGTTAGATTGCGTCTTTTGGCCGTACGCCTTGGCGAGCATGCTGAGCGTGGCGGCGTTGGGATTGGCGGCGCTGGGTGCAGCGGTGCGCGACTTGCGCGTGCGCTGCGCAACGTTCACGTCGTTGGAGGCGGTGATCTCCACGACTTCTCGTGCGCCGAGGCCAAGGATGCCGCCGCGGCGGACCTTGCGTGTGTGGAGGATGACGGCGTCGGAGCCGAGGTCGCGTTTGACCAGGGCCAAGGCCTGATTCATGTCGTTTGCCTGATAGGTCTTCAGGTTCAACGGGTAACCCCTTCAAGCTCTGGCGACGGCGTGGTGTGCACCGTCGCGTCGGTCGGATCGGGCGTGTCGAGCGGAACCAACCCCATGGATTCCACCTCGACGCCCTTGGAGACTTCGTTGTAAGCGAGCACCGCCACGTTGGGCAGGTGCGGCTCGAGCAGCTGGCGGACCTGGGCGCGGACCTGCGGGCTGGCGAGCACGAGCGGGTGATGGCCGGCGGCGATGAGCTTCTGCATCTCGGTGAGGATGGCGGCGGTGATGCGGTTGGCGACGGACGGCGGGACGGTCATGCTGGTGCCGGTGGCGCTGCGTTCGATGTAGCCGTTGATGAGGTCTTCCATCGCCGGCTCGAGCGTGACGCAGTACAGACGCGTCGCGCCGGTCTCGATGTCGGTCTCGATGTACTGGTTGCAGATCGTGCGGCGCAGCGCGTTGCGGACGTACTCGGTGAGCACCTCCAGGTCCTGCGTGCGCGTCGACCAGTCGGCCAGCGTCTCGATGATCGTTTCCATGTCTCGGATCGGCACGCGCTCGCGGAGCAGGGCCTGGAGCACCTTCTGCAGGTCGCCGGGCTTGATCTGGTTGCCGATGACCTCTTCGACGAGCTTGGGCGCCTTCTCGCGGAGCTGTTCGATGAGGTGGTTGGTCTCTTCGCGCGTGAGCAGCTCGTCGGCGTGGGTCTTGATGATCTCGGTGATGTGCGTGGCGAGGACCTCGGTGGCGTCGACGACGAGGTAGTTGAGCGCCTCGACGTGGGCGCGCTGACCGGGATCGACCCACCAGGCGTCCATGCCGAAGGCGGGCTCGGTGGTCTTGATGCCTTCGATGGGTGCGCTGGCGATGCCGGTGTTCATCGCCAGCAGGTGACCGGGCATGACCTGGCCCTTGGTGACGGTGTTGTTGCGGATCTTGATGCGGTAGTCGTTGGGCTGGAGCTGCATGTTGTCGTGGATGCGGATGGGCGGCACGATGAGCCCGAGTTCCACGGCCAGCTCGCGCCGGATGCGACCGATGCGATCGAGCAGGTGACCTTCCTTGGAGGCGTCGGCGAGGCGCACCAGGCCGTAGCCGAGCTCGAGTTCCATGGTGTCGACGGTGAGCAGCTGTTCGACGGGGGGCGGGCCGGCGGGCTTGGTGGTCTCGGCGCGCCGGCGTTCGGCGGTGGCGGCGGCCTGCTGCTTCTCGTTGCGTGTCATGAAGAAGGCGATCGCGCCGATCGACGAGCCGATGAGGATGAGCGGGATGGGGGCCATGCCGGTTAAGCTGAGGGCGAAGAGGAAGACGGCGGTGATGATCAGCGCGATGGGCCGGCTGGAGAGCTGTTCGGTGAGCTCGTGGCCGAGGTCGCGGTCGGAGGAGGAGCGTGTGACGATCAGGCCGGCGGCGATGGCGATGATGAAGGAGGGGATCTGGCTGACCAGGCCGTCGCCGATGGTCAGGCGTGTGAACACGTCCATGGCGCCGGCGGCGTTCATGCCGTTCTGGAAGACGCCGATGGCGAAGCCGCCGACGATGTTGATCAGCGTGATGATGACGCCGGCGATGGCGTCGCCGCGGACGAACTTCGACGCACCGTCCATCGCGCCGTAGAAGTCCGCTTCGCGTGTGATCGAGTCGCGCCGCTTGCGGGCCTCGGCCTCGTCGATGACGCCGGCGTTGAGGTCGGCGTCGATGGCCATCTGCTTGCCCGGCATGCCGTCGAGGGTGAATCGCGCCGCGACCTCACTGATGCGCGTCGCGCCCTTGGTGATCACCACGAACTGCACGACGATGAGGATGATGAAGATGATGGTGCCGACGATGACGTTGCCGCCGGTGACGAACGAGCCGAACGCCTGGATGACCTGTCCGGCCACGCCGCTGACGGCTTCGGGCGTGTTGCCCTCGGCCGAGAGGATGAGGCGCGTCGACGCGACGTTGATGACCAGGCGGAAGAGCGTGGTCGCCAGCAGCAGCGACGGGAAGACGGAGAAGTCCAGCGGGCTGCGCACGTAGACGGTGGTCAGCAGGATCACCGCAGCCAGCGAGAGGTTGCCGGCGATCAGGATGTCCATGATGATCGGCGGCAGCGGGACGATGATCACGCCCAGCAGCAGGATCAGGCCGATCGGCACCGCCAGCGAAGCGTACTGCTTGGCTTGCATCATCCAGCGAGGCATCGCGATGTTGGTGGCGTCAGACAAAATACGAGCATCCATGCTCAACGCGTGATGGGTTCACTCGCAAGCCGGGCGCTCCTCACCCGGCGACAGCTGCGCGTGATTCGTTATTAATACGATACACATAAGCAAGGATTTCCGCGACAGCGGAATAGTATTTCTCGGGAATTTCTTGACCGACCTCGACGTGACGGTAGAGCGCTCGCGCCAGCGGCGGGCGCTCGACGATCGGCACGCCGTTGGCCACGGCGAGTTGCCGGATGCGCATCGCCATCAGGTCGGCGCCCTTGGCTACCACCTTCGGCGCCGTCATCGAGTCGTCGTACTTCAGCGCGATCGAGAAGTGAGTGGGATTCGTCACAACAACGTCGGCGGTCGGCACGGCCTGGCCCATGCGCTGCATCGCCAACTGTCGCGCAACCTTTGCGCGACGCTGCTTGACCAGCGGGTCGCCTTCCATGCGCTTCATCTCTTCCTTCACCTCTTCCTTGGTCATCTTCTGATCCTCGGTGAACTGCCACTTCTGATAGGCGAAGTCGAGGATGGCGATGATGATGAGCACGGCCGCGATCTTGATGCCCAGCCAGTAAACCAGTGACGCGGCGGCGGCGACCATCTGCTCGGTCGGCAGGTGCGCCAGCCCGACGATCTTGGGCATGTCGAAATAAATCACCGCCGTGGCCACGGCCAACACGATGAACACCTTGCCCATCGACATGGCGAACTTCACCAGCGATCGCATGGAAAACAGGTTCTGCAAGCCCTTGATGGGAGAGAGTTTGCCGAGGTTCGGCGCCAGCGGCTTGAGCGTGAACAAGAAGCCGATCTGCAGCAGGTTTCCTAATATGCCCAGCGCGATCGTGCCCAGCGCGATCGGTGTGATCGCGCGGACCGCGGTGCCCATGCTGGCGACCCAGAGGTACGGCGTGGAGGGCGTGGTGGCGCTGTCATCGACCCAGCGTCCCGATAGCACGTCGTGAACGATCAACTGCATGCCGAAGAACAGTTGTTGGCCGAACATGCCCAGGAGGATCATCGCGCCGAGCAGCGCGACGGCGGCGGCGAGGTCCTGGCTGCGAGCGACCTGGCCCTGCTCGCGTGACTCCTGGAGCCTGCGTGGGGTTGGGGCTTCGGATTTTTCGCCGCCGGTGTCGGGCATCGAGAATCAGGTCCTAAGAAAACAAGATGGCCATCGAATCGAACATGTCGAAGATGGCGACGGTGACGCTATCGAAGAAGATGGTGGTCAGCCCCACCAGCAGGAAGAAGCCGAGGATGATGCGGACGGGGAAGCCGAGCGAGAAGATGTTCAGCTGGGGCACGGTGCGGGCGACGAAGCCCATGGCGATGGATTCGAGGAAGACCAGGCAGACGAGCGGCGCAGCGACGCGCACGCCGAGCTCGAACATCGCCGCGAGCAGGCCGATGATGAACTGCACGATGTCTTCGCCGGGCACGAAGCCGCCGAGGGGGATGTTGTCGAAGCTGTGGACCAGCGCGGTGAGCATCTGTCGGTGTCCGCCCAGCAGCAGGAAGACGGTCAGCGCCACCAGATACATGAACTGCCCCACCACCTCGGTCTGGTCGTCGAAGTCGGGGTTGAAGACCTGCGCGGCCATCAGGCCCATCTGCTGACCCATCATGTGGCCGGCGACCTGCAAGCCCGCCAGCGGCAGCGATGCGCCGTAACCGATGACCATGCCGATGAGCATCTCGCTGCCAATCGCCAGGCCCAGCGTGGCCATGTTCAGTTCCAGCGGCACCTGCGGCGGGATGACGGGGTAAACGCACGCCGTCAGCACCAGCGCCAGCAACACCTTCACGCGGATGGGCACGGTGTTGGCGCCGAAGACGGGCCCGAACATGAAGATGCCGCTGAGGCGAAACATCACCATCAGCGCGGCGGGCATGTGGGGCAGGATGGCGTCCATCGAGGGCGGCATGGGGGCGTCTCGGAGTCATGCGGATTTACGGCGCGAACATCTGTGTGGCGTACTCGCTCATCATGTTGTAGATCCACGGCACGATGAGCATCGTGAGGATGCCCATCGCGAAGATCTTGGGCACGAAGCTGAGCGTCTGCTCCTGGATCTGCGTCACCGCCTGGAAGATGCTGACCGCCAGACCGACGATCAAACCGATCGCAAGGATCGGCGCACTGATCATCAGCGCAACCAGCAGGGAGTGGCGGACGATGTCGATGGCTTGATCGGGAGTCATGGCTCCTCCTTAACGGGCGCACGCGATAGCGCGGGTTTAACCGAATCCGGACCCGGGCGCAACCACGGTAAAACTGTCCAGCAGGTTGCCGACGACCAGACGCCAGCCGTCGACGAGCACGAAGAGCAACAGCTTGAAGGGCAGCGAGATGAACACCGGCGGCAGCATCATCATGCCCATCGAGATGAGCAGCGACGAGATGATCATGTCGATGATGAGGAACGGCAGGTAGATGCGGAAGCCGATAAGGAACGCGGTCTTCAGCTCGCTGATGATGAACGCGGGGATGAGCGTGACCATGTCGACATCGGCGCGGCGGAGCTTCTCGGGCTGGGTCGTGTCGACGCCGCGGTAGTTGAGCACCATGTACACGTCGTCCCAGTTGTCTGTGCGATCGATCTGGGCAAACATGAAGTCGCGGACCGGCTGCTTGGCCTGCGACCAGGCGGTGAGCTGATCGATCTGTCCGTTGGAGAGAGGCTGCAGGGCCGTGCGATTGATCTCGTTGAACGTGGGGGTCATGATCATGAACGTCAGGAACATCGCCAGGCCGGTGATGACCTGCGACGGCGGCAGCGACTGCGTGCCGATCGCCTGACGCAATAGCGCCAACACGACAACGATGCGCACAAAGCTGGTGCAGAGGATGACGATCGCCGGCGCGATCGAGAGCACGGTCAACAGGATGAGCACGTTGAGCGTGGAGCTGATGCCGCCCTCGAAGCCGGGCAACGCCTGGGCGGCGTCTTCGACGATCTCGATGGGATTGTCGATCGTGACCGGGTCGAGCTGGCCGGGTGTCTCGGGAGCAATGGGCGACGTCTGGCTGGCGGCGGGCGCGATCCACACGAACAAGCTGAGCAGCGCCAGGGCCCAGCGCAAACGGTTTCGACGGCGCTGTTGGAGGTTCAGCGCAGCACACCTCTTATTCCGGGGGCGGGGGCGGCTCATTGCTCCCCCCCATCGCGCAGGCGGCGGATACGGTTGATGAGGCTGGACATGCCGTCGCGTGCGCGATCGACCTGAACTTCCTCATCGTCTGCGCCGGTTTCGATGTCGTTTTCGCCGGACTGGTGTTGGCCGAGGATCTTGGCGAAGCCGCCGGCGATGCTGCCGGTCCGCGAGCTGGTGACCTGTTGCAAGACGGCGGCGACGTCGTCGGGCTCGTCAAATTGTGCGAGTGTGTTGATGCCCGCGGGGGTTTGGCCGGCCACGATGATGCGTTCGTTAACACGGAGAAATACGACCTGCGTCTTGTATCCGATCGGCGCGCGGGCGAGGACTTCGACGAGCGAGCCGCCGCCGCCCATGGCCGCGGTGCCGTTCATCTTCCGCACCAGCCAGCGCATCGCGAAGATCAAGGAGATCACCACACCCAACGCCAGCACGGTCTGCACCCACCAGGTGGTCGTCGAGACGTCGGCGTTCAGCTCGCTACGTGTGGGCGGGTTGGTGCTCGCGCCCAACGGCAGACGCTCGCGATCGGGCAGGGCCGGCTGATAGAGCGCTTCGGAGCCAACTTGCAAGGAAGCGGACGTGTCGGGTTGTTCCGTGGGGGTGGACTCGGCTTCGTCGACGCTGACGGCGCCGAGGGGGTTAGCCTGCGTGTCGTCCTCGGCCAGCGCGCGGGGTGCGGCGATGGCGAGTCCGACGAGGCCGAGAAGGATGAGACGGTTCCACCGTGTCATGCGCCATCCATGGCTAAAGCACGCGAGACGCGTCATCCCGCGTTGTCGGCGTGGCCTCCTGCCACGGGCCGACGGCGTCACCCGGTCTCCGCCGGGCGCACTTCTTGCGCTTCGGCCTATTCGGCCGGGGCGCTGGCGGCCGGCTGATCATCCGCCGGCGCAGTTTCTGCGGCCTGCTCGGCTGCGGCGTCCTCGATCGGCACCTCGCCGATCAGCTCGCTGACGCGCACGCAGAAGTTATCGTTCACGACAATCACCTCGCCGCGGGCGACGAGGCGTTCATTGACAAAGATATCCACCGGGTCGCCGGCGAGCTTGTCCAGCTCAACCACGCTGCCCTCGTTCAGACGCAGCACGTCCTCGACGAGCATGTGGGTGCGGCCGAGCTCGATCTTCACGTTCAGGTCCACGTCCTGGAGCATGTCCAGCCCGGCGGCTTCAACATCGGCCAGGACCCGCTGAAACGTGGGCAGATCGAGGTTATTGGCCTGATCCGTGGCCTCGGCGACCTGGTCGGCGGCCTGCTCGGTGTCAGCCAGGGCCTGTTCGGCGGCCCGCACCGTGTCCGGGGACGCGTCGGTGTCGGCGGCCTGGTCTTCGGCGGGTTGGGTGGGTTCGTCGGCCATCGCGTATCTAGTATACCATCGGCCGACCGCAGCGATTTCGCTCAATAGTCTGTGCGATATGGCAGACATTTTCCGATCAGAACCGACTGGATGATCGATTCGTCGTTGCCGTCGACGCCGAATCGCCCGTCCAGCTTGGCCTTGATCTGCCGGGTGAGCGTGGCGCGGGTCGGCTCCTGAAAGTGGGCCGGCTCGGCGCGGCGGAAGACGGTCTGGATGTCTACCGAGAGCTGGGTCTTGACGGTTTCCAGTTCCTCCTTGAACTGTTCGACGTTCTTGTTGCGGACCGTGACGAACACCTCCGTGTCGTACAGGTAGGTCCGCCCGGACCGCTGGTTGTCGAACTTGCCGGCCACCACGAGGACCTCGACGAGCTTGTTGAGCTCGTCTTCGAGCTCGGTCTGCACGTCGATGGCTTCGACGGACTCCGGTCCGCCGCTGAACATCATGGTACCAACAATCGTACCGCCCTCAAGGAACAATATCGCCGCGACGATGATGATCGCCTTGATCGGGCTGGAGCCCTTTGACGAAGACGCTTCGTTTTCGGCGGCTGGGGTTTCGGGTTGATCGGCCATCTTAAGAGTCCTCTTTGCTTACCGGGTCGCGGGCACGTGTGTCATGTCCGCGGGAGCCTGGAAATCCTGTACGAGTGATTCGTTGACCAGCACCTCGACCCGTCGGTTGATGGACAGTTGCTTGGGATCGTAGACGCGGCTGGTCAGGGGTTCTTTGTCGCCGCAGCCGACGAGACGGATGCGACGGGGATCGATCTTGTTCTGGTCGTTGGTGAGCACCGACATCGCGGCCTGGGCACGCGCGAACGACAGCTCCCACATCGACGCGTACTGCGGATCGGACACGAGGTCGGCCCCGGAAGCGTGGCCGCGGATCTCGATCTTGTTGTTGTGGCCGCGCATGACGTTGGCGATGCGGCCGAGCTCCTCGATGGCCTGCGGCTTGAGCTCGGCGGAACCGGGCTCGAAGGTCAGCAGACCGCCGACGGTGAACTGCAGGCCCTCGCGGATTTTCTTGACGGTGGTGTCGCGGCCCTGGATGCCGGGGTCGTCGGTGTTCGAGCGGGTGCGGATCTTCTCCTTGTGCAGCGCGACCTCTTCGAGCACGCTGAGCAGGGAGTTCTGCGGCATTTCTTCGGTGGGGATGGCGCCGGCGCCGCCGGTGTAGCCGAAGGCCTCCTGGATGGCGCGGACGGCCTCGAGGTACTCGTCGTCCTTCTTCATCTCGCTGAACGCCGCCAGGAGGATGAAGAAGCACAGCAGCAGCGACATCATGTCGCCGTAGGTGACGACCCACTCGGGGACGCCGTCGGGGCATTTGCATTTTGCTGCCATGCGATCGTTCCTTTGGGCTTAACCGTTAAGCCGCCTCGGCCTGTTCCTCTTCCTCGCCGCGCACCGAAGGCGGCAGGAAGGTCTTGAGTTTCTGTTCGACGATACGGGGGTTGTCACCGGACTGAATGGACATGACGCCCTTGATGATGATGGTCTTGAGCAGGACCTCTTCGGCGCTGCGTGCCGCGAGCTTGTCGGCCAGCGGGAGGAAGACGACGTTGGCGAGGATGGCGCCGTACATGGTGGTGAGCAACGCGACGGCCATGCCGCCGCCGATGCTGGACGGGTCGTCCATGTTTGCGAGCATGGCCACGAGACCGACGAGCGTACCGATCATGCCGAACGCCGGGGCGTACTTGCCGATCGTCGCGAACAAGCCGCGGCCCGCCTCGTGACGACCGATCAGGTTCTCCAGTTCGGTCTCCATGATCTGCTCGATGAGTTCGGGGTCGGTGCCGTCCACGGCCATCTGGATACCGCGCACGATGAAGGGGTCTTCGATCTCTTTACACATCGACTCGAGCGAGAGGATGCCGTCGCGACGGGCGACCTCTGCGTAGGAGACGAGGTCTTCGATGAGCTTGGAGGGCGACTGCGTGGAGCCCTTGATGGTCTTGCCGAAGATCTTGGCGATGCACTTGAGCGTGCTGGAGGGCACGGCTGCCATGGACGCGGCGATCGAGCCGCCGATCACGATCGCCATCGACGGCACGTCAATAAATGCGCCCGCGCTACCGCCGGACATGATGGCCCATCCGATCAGCGCGAAGGCCATGATCACACCGACGATCGTTACAATATCCATCGTCTACTCCCTGCCGGTCCCAAACCGGTGCAGAACCCAAACTGTCCTGTGGGATTATCGACGCGGAAACGGGCATACTTAAGGCCAAACCGATGAGGCGGGCAGGGTCCGATAGCGCGTGAAACAGGCGCTGGTGCGGTTAGAAATGTCAAGAAAAACCCCCGCCGATTCGATCGACGGGGGTTGGAGAATCAAAGAGGTTATAAATCGTCAACTCGGCGGCAGGAGCTTGCGCAGGGATCGACCGTATTCCACGGCACGCTCGACGACGTCTTCCATCGTTTCCAGCACGATGATGGTTTCGCCGTTGATAAGCTTGACGGTCGTGTCGGGGCGCGACTCGACGGTCTTGATCAGTTCGGCGTTAACGACGAAGGGCTGTCCGTTGAGTCGTGTGAGCTGGATCATGCGTTTACGCCCGTGTTAGTTACCGGCCGATGAGCAGCAGCTGCTGAAGCATCTGGTCGGTGGTGGTGATGACCCGCGAGGCGGCGCTGAAGCCGGTGCTCGAGGTGATGAGGTTGACGAACTCCTCGGCGAGATCGACGTTGGATTGCTCGATCGCGCCGCCGATGATGCGGCCGGCGCCGAGGGTGAGGGCCTGGCCGATGACGGCGTTGCCGCTGTTGGCGCCGGCCTCGTATTTGTTGTTGCCGACCTGGACGAGGCCGTCGTTGTTGATGAAGGTGGCGATGGCGAGCTGCCCGATGGTGCGGGTCAGGCCGTTGGGGAACGAGCCGGTGATGGTGCCGTCTTCGCCGACGCTGAAGGCGTCGAGCGTGCCGACCTGTGAGCCGTCCTGTCGGACGGGAGAGATGATCGAGCCGCCGGGTCCGGTGGCGAGGGCGGAGATGTTGTCGATGCCGTTATCGAAGAGCATGTTGACGGTGAGGGGATCGTCGGCGCCGTTGAGGCGGGCGATGGAGAACGCGGAGTTGGTCGCGGAAACGAACTGGCCGTTCTGATCGAAGGTGATGTTGCCGAGGCCGACGATGCGTGGCAGGGCGTCGTTGTCGTTGGATTCGGCGACCCACTGCCAGATGGTGCCGCCGTCGGGCACGACGGACTGCTTGACGACGGTCAGGTCGACCTGCACCTGCGTGCCGAGCGAGTCGAAGACGACGAAGCTGGTGCGCGCCGCCTCGCCGTCGGCGGTGCCGGTCTTGGTCGTCACGAACGGATTGGCGATGCCGGAGACGGTGTTGGAGGCGGTGAAGTGTCCGGTCTCGAGCAGCAGGTCCTGCACGGCGCCCTCGTTGCCGGTGACGGTGATCTGGCCGGCGGTGAGGGTGGCGCCGCCGCCGAGGGTCTCGCCGTTGATCGAGACGCTGGACAGGCCCAGCGCGTCGTTCATGAAGGCGATGAAATCGTCCATGCTGGTGCCCGAGTCGTCGACGGTGGCGGTGACGGCGGGCGTGGTGGAGAAAGCGAAGGTCCGGTCGGCGAGGGTCTGGCCGCCCTTCTCGACGCCGGAGATGGTGATGATGGTGTCGGTGCCGCCCTCGATGGCGAGGAAGGATCCGCCGGCGCCGTCGTCGATGTAGAGGTCGTTACCGCCGACGGTGAGGTCGGTCGTACCGGTCTCGGTGGTGGTGAGCAGGGCGTCGGTGTAGAAGGTTCGAGTGGTGTGGGTCGAGCCGCCGGTGGAGATCGTGCCGGAGGCATTGAGGATGCCCTCGAAGTTCACGTTGGCGGTGGCCTCGGCGATGGTGAGCGAACCGAGTTGGATGTCCATGTCATCGAGCACGCCGGGGATGATCTGGAAGTTGGCATCGACATCGTAGCCCTGGACGAGCGAGCCGTCGGCGGTGACGAGCTTGTTCTCGCTGTTGAGAGAGAACTGACCGTCGCGGGTGTAGAGCTGCTCGCCGGCCTGCTCGATGATGAAGAAGCCGCTGCCCTCGATGGCCATGTTGGTGGCGATGCCGGTGGCGGAGATGCCGCCGTTGGTGAAGTCGGTCTGGATGCCGGCGATGCGTGTGCCCAGGCCGGTCTGGATGGGGTTGGTGCCGCCGGAGTCGCCGTTGGGGGGCGATCCAAGCGAGAGGTTGCGCATGAACTGTGTGGTGAACATGGCGCGCTGCGCCTTGAAAGATGGCGTGTTCACGTTGGAGATGTTGTTACCGATGATGCTGATGTTCTGCGAGTTCGCATCGAGCCCGCTGAGGCCTGTTGAGAAGGCGCCGGTTAGTGACATGGTTGACTCTCCTGGGATCTAGGCGGCGTCGGTCGTTCGGCCGCCCCGGGCTTCCCTGGTGGGTCCAGCCCGTGGTGATTTCGTTTTGGGGTTAGAGGATTGGCGGTTTCGGGTTCACGGGGTCGGCTGCCGTAGCGTCGGACGGCGGCTTCACCCACACGGTTGAATCGATCTGGGTCACGATGCCCTCGTTCATGCGCTGCTCGGTGAGCGCGGTGACGACGGTTCGGTTGGGGATGTTGACGATGAGGCCGAGCCGTTCGAGCAGCATGAGCGATTCGCTCGCGCCCTTGGCGGCGGCCAAGTCGGTCGCTTCGCTGATCGCGGCGAGCTGCTCGTCGGTGAGCTCGACACCCATCTGGCGCAGGCGTTCGACGGCGTGGGCCGAGATGTGAACGGGCTGGGCCTGGGTGGATTCGGCGGCTTGCGCCGCGTCGCGGAGCAGGTCGTCGAAGCTGCGGTGCTCGATCGGCTTGGCGGGGTTGACGTACGGCGGCGGCGAACCGGTCGGTCGGACCGGCGGTTCCAGGGCACGCAGCATGTCGTTGCTCGAGTTCATGTCGTTTCCTTACGGCGCGGCGACGGTGGTATCGATGGCGCTATCGGGGAGGAAGCGGGGGTTGGCGATCAGGGCCGGATCGGCGGAGGTGGTCGTGTCGGGGTTGATGATGTTTTGCAGACCCTTGAGCAGGTCCTGACTGAAGGTCGTCACGGGGTCGGTGGGTGTGTTGTCGGGGGGCGTGGTGTTGTCGGCCGGTGTGGGCGTGGCCTGGTCGGCGTCTTTGTGTTCGAAGATGCCGGTGACCTGGTCGATGTGCATGGATCGGCCGTTGTCGAGTTCGAGGAAGATGCCGGCGTCGGACACGCGCACGCTGTTGACCAGGCCGTCGGTGCGTGTGTTGTTGGTGTCGATGCCCTCGACCATCTTGCCGATGAGGTTGCCGGCCGAGGCGACCTGGTTCTGCTTGACCAGCTCCTCGAGTTGTTCGGCGAGCATGGTCTGGCTCTCGATGTTGCGCAGCGAGCTGAGCTGTTCGAGGATGGCCGACGAATCGCTTGGCGCCAGCGGGTCCTGGTTCTGCAACTCCTCGATGAGGATGTTGACGAACTCGGCGGAGTCGAGCTGCGCGTAGGCGTTAGACGCGGCGGCCCCTACGCTGGTGGATGATGTCACTTCCATTTCCGTACCTCGGTTCAGGCGACGAGGTCCAGCAGCTCCTGCTGGAAGTCGCGCGGTTCGTTGTTGTCATCGCGACCGTCTCCACGGCCGCCCTGTTTATCCTGATCGCCTCCGGTCAGGCCACGGCTCTGGCCATCGGAAGCGGATTGATCGGTGTTTTGCTGGGTTTGTGTCTGTGCGGAGGAGGCGGAGGTGGGCTGGGTCTGCACGTTGAGGTTCTCGACGGTCAGGCCGTGCGATTCGAGCGCGGTGCGGAGGACGGCCATCTGTTGTTGCAGGACGCTGCCGGCGGCGTTGGTGCTGGTGTGGAACTGTGCATTGACGGTCGTGCCGTCGAACTGCACGTTGATGCGCAGCGTGCCGAGCTGGGGCGGGGTGAGACGGATGTTGACGGTGCCGCCCTTCTGGTTAACGACGGAGCGGAGCGCGTTGACGACGCGGTCGGTCATGCGCTGCGTGTCGGATTCGGTCAGCTCGGTGGGAGCGGTGTTGGTGGTGACCACCGGCGCGGGCGTGGCGGGCTGATCGGCGGGACGCGCGGCGGCAGGGGTGACATCGACGAGCGGCGCGGCGTCGACGGGTGTCGTCGGCGCGGCGGGTTGTTGTACCGGTGTGTTGGTCTGCACTGGAGGCGGCGCGGTTTCGGCGGGCGGCGTGGAGGGTGCGGCGGATTGCGTGCTGC
>JANQJT010000251.1 GCA_028281485.1 Phycisphaeraceae bacterium | reverse complement strand
ACCGCTCGAACAGCTCGCGATATCGCTGGAGAAGACCACCGACTCCGCTCACCCGTCTTCTGCGCAGCGCCTGTCGCAGACGCGTCACGACGAGCTCGGCCGCATCAGCCGCGCCGTCCACAGCCTGACCGCCACCGCGTCGCGCCACCACCAGGAAGCCAACCAACTCCGTCGCACACTCGACAGCCGTGTCGAGACCGCCACGCGCCGCGCCACCGCTGGCCTGGCCAAGATGGCTATGCGCGACCCCTTGACCAACCTCGGCAACCGCCGCTTTCTCGAGCAGATGCTCGATGAGTTGGTCACATCCTGTCTCAAAGCCAACACCGACCTGGTCTGCATCGCCATCGACATGGATAACTTCAAGGAAGTCAACGACACGCTCGGTCACAGCAGCGGCGACGAGCTGCTCCGCTTCGTGGGCAACCTCGTCCGTGGCTCGATTCGTGACAACGACGTGGCCATCCGCATGGGCGGTGACGAGTTCCTCGTCCTGGTTCCCGGTTGCGATATGGAGCGGGCCCACGCCTTCGCCGATCGACTCATCAAACTCTTCGCCGACTACGCCCGCACCGTCCTGCCCGACAGCGTACGCGTCGGCATGAGCGCGGGCATCGCGTCGCTGCTCTACGACCGGGCCAAGGACGGCGAAGACCTCATCGCCATCGCCGACCGCAAGCTCTATGAGGCCAAGCAGGCGGGCAAGGGGCAGTTCACCGGCGGCTGAATCCCACGGGTCACAAGACCCCCATCCATCCTAAGGTCCGAATATGGTGACTATCCCCACCCAACTTGTCAGATTGGATTCAGATCTCTCCCACATATCAGCCACCATTGGAGACGGTTAACACAACATTTAATGCGGATTAGAGGCTGATTTGGAAGATTGACGCCTATTTCTCATCCAAATGCCTAGTTTAAAATTATCCTTATTCTTATCCAAAAGTACTGGTAATTACCGGCCGATTTGTCAGGATAGAGACCTTGTCAGTTGGGTTTTTTGGCGTAGTTCGCCTATGTGTCACTGACGAGTGGTCCGGTGGAGTCGGACCAGGAGGACAGGTGCAGGACGACGGGTCGGTGACCGGGAAGGGGTCGAGGGATGACCAGCGGTCACATCCAGCCGGCACGACGCCGGCTCACCATCTCCCTGCCTAAATACCGTCGGTATTCGATCTGAATGCAGATCGGCGGCGTATCGTTTTTTGAGTCGATCGCCGGCCTCGACAGAGGCGCCCAAATGCCGATGAGACAACGTTTTGGCTAATTCGATGCGCCGCCGGCGCATGCGAGGGGGGCGGAGCCCGGACTATTTCAAACGCTCGCTCCGTGATCCAATCGTTTTTGGTCGCATTTTGTTGACATCCATGCACACCCATTCGGTGCAGACGCGGGTGACCCGCTTCTCGGCTGCCGTCGCGCAGCTCGGGTCGACCCACGGACCAGGAAGGTGCTTGCTATGAGCAACCGGATCGTGATCGTTCACGCCCAACCCATCATTCGCCAGTCGCTCGCCGCGCTGGTCGAATCCAGAGGGGATTACCAGGCCATCGGTGAAGCCGGTGACGGCCGCGCCGCCATCGACACCATCGATCGGCTCCGACCCGACATCGTGCTCATCGATCTGCTGCTGCCCTCGCTGAACGGCATCGATGTCACACGCCGCCTGGCCAAGGCCTGCCCGAAGGTCAAGGTGCTCGTGCTGGCGATGGTGGGCACGGATCGACAACACGTGGCTGAGGCCATCAAGTCCGGCGCCGCCGGTGCGCTGTGGCAGGACGCCTCCGCCGACGAACTGCTCCGCGCCCTGCAGGTGATCGACGCCGAGCAGATGTATCTCAGCCCGGGCATCGCCGACGTCGTGGTCAACAACTACGTCCGCAACCCCGGCGGCAACGGCAACGCCGACGGCCGCCTCGCCAGCCTCACCAACCGCCAGCGCGAGATCCTCCAACTCGTCAGCGAAGGTCGCAGCACCAAGCAGATCGCTCACGATCTGGATATCAGCCCGAAAACCGTTGATACCCACCGCCAGGAGCTGATGACCAAACTCAACCTCTTCTCTATCGCCGAGCTCACCAAGTTCGCCGTGCGTGAGGGCTTGACCACCATCGACGGTTAACCGGCGAAGATCGCCAGCCCGTTGAACCGATAACATTGAGGTATCGCATTGACCGCAGTTGAGACCGTGACCATGACCCCGCCCCACAGCGCCGAACACCCGGCGATCGACACCGATGCCGGTGTGCGATGGTGGGTGCTGCACACCAAGAGTCGGCAGGAAAAGGCCGTGGCCGCTCACCTGGTGGCCCGTCAGGTCGATCACTTCCTGCCGCTTATAAAGAAGGTGCGATTCTACGGGCGGCGCAAGCTGCGCGTCGACCTGCCGCTGTTCCCCGGATACGTCTTCGTGCGATCGAGCAAGGAACAGGCGTGGGAGGTCGATCGCACCCGTCGGCTCGCGCAGATCATCGAGGTGCCCGATCAACAGCAGATCGACTGGGAGTTGGACAACATCCGCAAGGCCTTGGCCGTCGACGTGCCGATCGATCCGTACCCTTACCTGAAGCGGGGCGTCCGCGTCGAGGTGCGCAGCGGCCCGTTCCGCGGCGTGCAGGGCGTGGTCGAGTCGCGCACCCAGGCCGACCGCCTCATCCTTCAGGTCGACATGCTCGGACAGGCCGCCAGCGTCGAGATCGACGGCGCGCTGCTCGACGTGATCGAATAACACAACCCATCCGCGGCGACCCGCTCTGGTCGGGTACGCCGCTTGCCTCACCCAACAGCATCGGAGACCCGAGATGAAGATGCGTGTACTCGATTGGATCGTCTGCCCGGTGGACGGCTCGCCGCTGCGCGTGGAGAACGCGGTGACGACCGGTGAAGGCGACGACCTGGACGTTGTCAGCGGCCTGCTCGTGTGTGACCAGGGCCACGCCTTTCCCATCCGCGACGGCGTGCCGCGCCTCCGCCCCGACGACCTGCTGGCCGACGACAGCGACGAGGCCGCCGAAATCCACCGCCGCGCCGCCGAGGGTAAGACCATCGCCGCCAGCTTTGGCCGCGAGTGGGACCACTTCGACCACGACACCTCGCGCACCTGGCACGAGACCGTCGAAGACCGGCAGAAGCTGTTCATGCAGGAGGTCGCGCTCACGCAGGAGCAGCTGCGGGGTAAGGTTGTCCTCGACGCCGGCAGCGGCAACGGCTCGCACTCCAACGGCATCAGTCAGCTCGGCTGTGAGGTGCTCGGCGCCGACGTCACCGACGCCGTCACCGAAGCCCACAAACGCTACAGCACCAAACCCGGCAGCCGGGTGCACTACATCCAAGCCGACCTGATGAACCCGCCGTTCAAGCCCGCCAGCGTCGACGTGATGTATTCCTCCGGCGTGCTGCACCACAACCCCGACACCAAGGCCGCGCTCGACAGCGTGCTCAAGTCACTCAAGCCCGGCGGCACCTGTTACATCTGGGTCTACCACATGGAGCCCGGCCTGAAGTTCAAGCTCCAGCTCATGCTCCGTTCCGTCGTTAGCCGCTGGCCCGCGCCGCTCAAGCACACCTTCGTGCGCGTCTGGTCGGTCCAGTCCATGATCCGCCAGCACATCCGCACGCTTTTGAATCTCAACGACGAGAAGGACCGGCTCACCTGGTCCGAACGCATCGTCGACCTGATGGACATCTACACCCCGCGCTACCGCTTCATGCACACGCAGGAAGAGGTCAAGGGCTGGTACGCCGAGTACGACATGGCCGACGTCGTCACCAGCGAGGTGCGCGACTGGGGCTTCGGCGTCGTCGGACGCCTGCCCACGGGTCTCGGGTCGAGCGAGCACAACACGCACAACTCGTCCGAACAAGTCCTCACACAGGAAGCGTCGGGATGAGCCTGGCCCGCGCGATCAAACTGCGTGTGATGCAGGCCGTCGATATCGCCACGCACACCCGCACGCCGCTGCCCTGCTACGCAGACTGGCTGAAGCTGCGCACCCAGCCCTACGCCGTGCGAACCCGGGACGGGATCGAACTGGAGATTCGGCCCGGCGGCGGTGATCGCTTTGCGTTCTATGAGACCGTCATCAGAAGAGACTACCTGCAACAGGGTTTCGCGCCGCTTCCCGGTCAGACCGTCGTGGACATAGGCGGCAACATCGGCGGATTTGCGATCGTGGCCGGTCGCCTCGTCGGATCGGAAGGCCGGGTGATCACCGTAGAGCCCGAGCCTCAATCCTTCAAACAACTCGAGACGAACCTGCGACGCAACAAACTCGAACACGTCACCGCCGTGCAAGCCGCGATTGGCGCACAAGACGGCGCCGTCCGGATCGTGCCGCACGACAACCCGCTGCTCAACCGCGTCGAGGCGATTGAGAATCAACAGTCTGCCGATGACGCTGCCGTTCCCTGCCTCACGCTCGATCGTCTGCTCGATGACAACCGCATCGAGCGCTGCGACCTGATGAAGATCGATTGCGAAGGCGCCGAATACGAGATCTTCGAGTCGATGCCCCAGGGCACCGCCGCGCGCATCGATCGCATCGTGATGGAAACACATCCCAACCGAGATCGCCGCGACGACCAGCTGCACCGGCGCATGGCCGCGCTGGGTTTCAAGCTGCGCATCGGGTCCGAGGCGCTGACCGTGGCCTGGCGAGAGGGAGCCGCGCCCGCGTGACACCCGCCAAGCTCAAACTCAAAGCCCAGCTCGCCGCGGTGCGCACGCTGCTGCGACCGTCGCTGCGCTGGACACACACCACCGGCGATCGGCCCGGTTACTGTATCGTGCTCGGCGTGCCGTGGATGCTCCGCGAACTGCTCGACGTCAACCTCCGCTTCGTCGACGGCTGCGACCTGACCGACCTGGACACGATCCACATCGTCTTCGACCGCGTCGCTCAACCCGAAGGCGAAGACCTGATCGCGCAAACCAAGCAGCGCTTCCCCGGCCTCCCCCTCGCCTTCCACTTCCACCCCGACCGAACCGGCAAGCTCATCGGCGCATCGAACAACGCCTCGCTGTTTGCCTGCATGAACTGGACGCTCGGCCTCCGCGCCGCACGAACGAAATACGTCCTCCTGCACGACTTCGACCTCTACCCCATCGAGCCGCTCTACTTCCGCAACCTCCACCGCAACCTCCGCGACCGCCAGCTCCACTTCACCGCCAACGAGCGCACCTACTTCGACGGCCTGACCGACGAAGACAACGTCCTCGGCACCTGGTCGCTCGGCATCGACGCCGACTGGCTCCGCGAGAACTTCAAGCCAGTGCACTGCTTCCACGCCGTCGCCAAGGTCTTCGGCCGATGGACCTCGCTCGACGGCCTGACCCACATCGAAACCCACACCGACCGCCGCGCGCTCTGCGACGTGTTCCTGCCCGACCACGCGGTGCACGTGACCAACCTCTGCAGCGTCTACCGGCGCTACCGTAGCGGACAGGATTTCGACCCGGTCTGGCGACTGCACCTGCTGTGGTACCTGCAGTTCGTCGCCGGCGACGCGGCGCCCATGCAACAGGCCACCGAGGCCATGCGACAGACCACCAGCCCCACCCTCACCTTCGCTCATAACACCATCGACTTCTCGCAATCACACCACACCTGCGGCAACGTCGTTCGCGACTGCGTCACACGCATGGAACACGCGCTGCAGGGAAGCGTCCGCGACCAGGTCGCCGCGTACCTGGCCGCCTCGGACGCGTTCTGGCTCAGGTTCGGCCGACGCGACGACCACGAGCCCCAACCCACCGAATCAACCAATGCCATCGAACAGGAAGCGTCCGCATGAGCACCAACGGCAAGATCTCCATCGCACAGGCGATGAACGTATACGGCGGCGGGGGGGCCGAACGCGTCACGCTCTCGCTGGCGCGCGGCCTGCACGAGATGGGCGTTCCCTCCATCGCCATCGCCACCAAGGAAGCCGGCCCCTACGCCGCCCGTGAAAAATCCGGCGTCGAGATCATCGACCTCGCCACCGGCAGCGATGGCATGACCGGCATCCTCAAGGCCGCGATCAAGATGCGCAAGCTCCTCAAGCAGCGCCGCATCGACCTCGTCCACGCCCACGCGCGCGGCTCACTATTAGCCGCGCTCTTCGCCTCGATCGGACTGAAGAACAAGCCCCGCCTCTGGATGACCTGGCACATCCCCGACGACGTGCTCATCGAGACCGGCCTGCGGCGTAAGCTCGTCGTGTGGGCGCTGCGCAAGTGCGACATCATCTGGGGAGACTCGCAGGCGATCATCGACGAACTCGAAGAAAAAGAACCCTCGCTCCGCGGCAAGGGGCGCGTCTTCATCAACGCCGTGCCCGAGCAGGACGTCACCCCCGCGCAAAACGAAGAGCTGCCGGTGCTGCTGTGGATGGCGCGCGTCGCCCCAACAAAAGACCCGCTCATCCTGTTGCGCGCCGCCGCGACACTCCGCGACGAGGGTTTGAAGTTCAAGATCCTCCTGGCCGGCTCATCGGGCGACGAGCTGGCGTGGTACGGCAAGCAGGCCGAAGACCTGCACCGCGAATTGAATCTCCAGGACTGTGTCGAGATGCTCGGCTGGGTCGACGGCATCGATGAGCTGCTACAACGGGCCAACATCGGTGTGCAGACCTCGCTGTTCGAAGGCCTGTCGTTGACGCTGCTCGAACAGATGATGGCGGGCCTGGCCATGGTCGCTACCGACGTCGGCGACACCGCCGTGGCCGTGAAGGACGGCGAGACCGGCCTGCTCATCCAACCCGAAGACGAACAGGCCCTGACCGATGCGCTGCGCAAGGTGATCACCGACATCGACCTGCGCCGCACGCTCTCTGCCAACGCACACGCCTCAGCCATGGAAACCTTCTCCATGACCGCCATGTCCAAGCGCACTTACGAAACCGCCACCGCATGACCACGCTCACCCAACAATCCACAGAACACGACACGCAAGCGTCAGTTAACGCCGACGTCACCCACGTCCGCGTTGCGCAGATCATGGGCCGGTTCGGCGGCGGCGGGGCGGAGCGCGTCACCTACAACCTCGCCCGGCAGCTGCACCTGATGGGCGGTGAGTCGATCTGTATCGGCATCGAAGGCCGCGGCGACTACGCCGACCTCGACGACTCGGGCATGCCCGTCATCTCGCTCGACGCCAAACCCGGCAGGAAACTCAGCGTTATCGGTGCGATGATGCGCCTGCGCCGCGTGATCAAGCAGCGCAAGCTCAACCTGTTGCACGTGCACGGCGGCGGCGGCTCGCTCGCGTTCACCCTGCTCGCGCTGCTCGGCATGCGCAACAAACCCAAGGCCGTCTTCACGTTCCACCACCGCGACCTGGTCTACGTCGAGTGGGGGTGGAAGCTGTACCTGCGGCTGTGGTGCCTGCGGCGCTGCGAGGTGATCTACGGCGACTCCCACGAGATCCGCGACAAGGTCGCCCAGGTCCAGCAGAACGCCTACAAGGCGCGCGTCTTCGCCAACGCCGTGCCGATGAGCGATGCGATCGAAAACATCGACGCCCCGATCCCCACGATCGTGTGGATGGCGCGCGTCGCACCCGTCAAAGACCCCCAGGCCCTGATCCGCGCCGCCGGCGCACTCA
>JANQJT010000094.1 GCA_028281485.1 Phycisphaeraceae bacterium | reverse complement strand
GGTGCCGAGTGTGTAGGGGAGGCTGACGAAGCAGGCGATCATCATGATGCCGAGGACCACGCCGCCGATGACGGGGGCGTTGAGCCAGCGTTTGTATGCGGGTCCGGCGTGCATGCGGTGATGATAGAGGCCGCGGCGACGGACGAAAAGCCGACCGGGAGGCGTGCCCCCCGGCCGGCTGCTGGACAAGTCCTTCTCGCTAACAGAATCAGGTTGCGTCGTTATCGCTGTCGTCGTCGCGATCGGCGGTCTGGCCGCGGAGCGGCTAGGCGGTTGTGCCCGCGCTTTTGTTGCGCGGATTGCCTTGTCCAGCGTTTCGGGCGTGGCCCGCACAGTGACAACGCGTGATGGGGGGAGTTATTTCATGCGGTCTTGTTTGACTTGTGTTGTTTGGAGATGTGTGATGAGAGTGCCGACGATAAAGCCCGCATCGTGGCGGTTTGTGGGTGACTGGATATAGGCTTGATCGTCAGACGCCCGCGCGGCTGCGCAGGTTGTCCAGGACGTTCATGAAGTTGATGTACGAGTCGTAGGGCGACTCGTAGGGGTTGAAGTACTTGTGGACGTCGCCGTCGGCGAAGTACTTGGTGCACATGTAATAGAAGTGGTCGCTGGTGGTCAGGCGTCGCCAGTCTTCCAGGAGCTTGGGGTCGCCGGATGCCTTGACGGGCTGTTCGAGCTTGAACAGCTCGTGCAGGGCGTTGGACTGCATGGCGTTGCCGAGCCAGGCGGACAGGTCGCGCTCGGTGTCGGCCCAGCTGATCATGTGGGGTGCGTCGAAGACGTCGGATGGGGCGTGGTGCTGCAGGGCCTGGCTGCAGGTGAGGGTCTGGTGGCCGGCGTCGTGCAGGGCGTCGGGCAGGGCCTTGAGGAAGTCGAAGATGCCGGTCTGCTCCCACTGGTGCTCGCCGAACGTTTCGAAGTCGAGGAAGAGGTTGATGACGGACTGGTCGCCGCCGGCGTCGGAGATCCAGTTGGAGTATTTTTCGACGGTCAGGGGCCACTCGGGCCACTCGCGGTTGGAGAAGCGGAAGGCGATGTCATCGGACAGGGGGTAGTGCTTGAGCAGGAGCTTGATGCCGTTGGCGTGGGGCGGGGCGTAGACCTGTGTGGGTGAGCGTTGGCCGAGCACCTGGTCGGCGCCCTCGGCGAGGACCCCGTCGAAGCGGTGCAGGCTGGAGAGGTAGTGTGCCAGGTCGTTGTTGTAGATGAGTTCGGTGTTGCGGAAGACGGAGGGGGTTTGGCCGAAGAGGTCTTCGATGCGTTGGGCGTGGAGCTCGAGCTGCTGGCGGAACTCGTCGCGGCTGTAGAGGAAGGCGAGCGAGTGGTAGTAGGTTTCGTTGAGGAACTCGACGCGGCCGGTCTCGGCCAGGGCGGTGAGGTTCTCGATGACCTGTGGGGCGTTGGCGGCGAGCTGATCGAGCAGGACGCCGGTGACGGAGAACGACAGGTGCAGGTCGTCGTTTTCTCGGACCTCGTCGAAGAGGATGCGTGTGGCGGGTGCGTAGCAGCGCTCGGCGACGTTCTGGAGGATCTCGGTGTTGCGTTTGGTGTCGAAGTAGTCGGGCTCGGTGTCGAAGACGGAGTATCGTCTCAGTCGGTGGGGCTGGTGCATCTGGAAGTAGAAACAAACTGCTGCCATGGGTCTTCCTTGATATCAGGCCGAGGGGTATTGTCACCAGCGACCGCGTGATTGCAACAGCCCGTATGCGATTTATGTCGGCAACTTTGGGTCGAGCGTTAACGGTTATGCGGGGAATTCCGGTTAGGGAACGATGAATTTTTCTTATTCGGCAATGGATGGGGTTGGGGCGGGCGTGACGGGGGCTTGGGCGGCGGCGGGGGCGGGGCCGGGATGATCGTTGGATTCGGCGGGCGGGGGTGTTAGGATTGTTGTGTTGGGAAAGAACCATTCACTTCAACGATCAAGGGAAACAACGATGGTCAAGCAAATGGTGGTGAGTGTGATGGCGGTGGCGTTGTCGGCGGCGCTGATCAGCTGCGGCGGGACGACGTCGCGCGGCGACGACCCTGGGACCAAGGGGTCGCTGGAGGCGCAGGTCAACGAGACGATCATGCTGTTCAAGAGCCGAGACCGCTCGATCGGCAGCTGGTTCGACTCGGCGTACGGCTACGTGGTGTTCCCGGACGTGGTCGAGGGCGCGTTCATCGTGGGCGGCGGTCACGGTCGGGGCCTGGTGTACCGCAACGGCGAGCTGATGGGCTCGGCGACGGTGACGCAGGTGGACGTGGGCCTGCAGGCCGGCGGCCAGGCGTTCCGCGAGGTGATCTTCTTCAAGGATGAGATCGCGTTCGCGACGTTCGCGGGCAGCAACCTGGAGTTCGCGGCGGACGCGTCGGCGGTGCTGGTCAAGAGCGGCGCGGCGGCGACGGCGGACTATGAAAACGGCGTGGCGGCGTTTACCATGCCGCGTGGCGGCGCGATGGCGAAGGCCGCGATCGGCGGGCAGAAGTTCAAGTACAACCCGCTGCAGAAGTAAGCTAGACACAAGTTAACGCTCCGAGACCGCTGGCCAGTTTGGGCGGCGGTTTCTTTTTGCGCGGCGTGTATGATGCGGTGATGGATCAGGCGTCGGTAGATCTGAAGAAGGTGTTGCTGCCGCGTGAGCACGGGGCGTGGGGGATGTTGGCTGAGCCGATCGTGGTGGGGCTGATCGCGGTGGGCATGCACACCGATGTTGCGGTGGGTCTTGTCATGGCGGGTGCGGTGACGGGTTTCTTTGCGCGGCGGCCGTTGCTGGTGGGGTGGTTCAGCCGGGCGGCGCGGGGGGATGGGTCGTATCGAACGGCGCGCGCGTGGGCGATCGGGCTGGGCCTGGCGGCGGCGGGGATGATCGGGGGCGCGTGGGTGACGGCGGGGGACCGGCAGACGTTTGCGATTGCGCTGGGGGTTGCTGTGGGGCTGGGGCTGGTGCAGTTGGTGTTGGAGGTGGGCAAGCGGGGTCGCAGCGTGGGGGCCGAGTGGGCGGGGGCGGTGGCGCTGTCGATGATCGTGGTGTTGATGGTTGCTCACGCGGGAGGAGCTTGCGGGGTGGCTTGGGTGTTGGGCGGTGCGATGGCGGCGAAGCAGGTGGCGACGGTGGGGTATATCCGCCTGCGTTTGCGCGCGGTGCGTGACATGGCGGAGCGTGAGGATTACTGGATCGCGGGCGTGGGTTTGGCGGCGCTGATCGGGGTGATGGTGTGGTGTGTGATGCCCACGATTGATATCCGGTTGGGCGAGGGGATGTTGGAATTGTGGTTGGGATCGGGGGAAGCAACTTGGCGGGCGGCGGGGCCGATGGGATTGATCGGGGTCAGGATCGGGGTGGGGATGGCGATGCTGCGCCGGCCGGTGGTGGCCAGGCGTTTGGGGATGTTGGAACTGGTGGTGGGGCTGGTGTTTGCGGTGTGGCTGGGCAGCGCGGTGTCGCTGGTTTATCGCACGAATTAAAGGGTTTTTTCCCGTGCGTTGTCAGGCGGTAAAGGCGCGGCTAGGATGCCAAACCCCGACTGGAAAGGACACTGGACGATGAGCAGCGAAGCCGTGGCCGTGAGCGATCTGAGCGTACTGCAGGGCACCGATCCTGAGGTCTACAAGTGGATCGCCACGGAGCAGCAGCGTCAGGAAAACACGCTGGAGATGATCGCCAGCGAGAACCACACCAGCGCGGCCGTGATGGCGGCGGTGGGCAGCTGCCTGACCAACAAGTACTGCGAGGGGTATCCCGGCAAGCGCTACTACTCGGGTTGTGCGTACTACGACGAGGTGGAAGCGGTGGCGATCGAGCGGGCCAAGGAGCTGTTCGGCTGCCGGTACGCCAACGTCCAGCCGCACTCTGGCGCCAACGCCAACGTCGCGGCGTTTTACGCGCTGCTGGAGCCGGGCGACACGTTTGCCAGCATCGAGTTGAGCGAGGGCGGCCACCTGACGCACGGCTCACGGGTGAACCTGTCGGGCAAGTGGTTCAACCCGGTGCACTACCCGCTGGTGCACGATCCGGAGGCGGAGAACTACGGGTTCCTGGACTACGACGCGATCGAGCGGTTGTGTTTGGAACACAAGCCGAAGCTGATCATCGCCGGTTTCT
>JANQJT010000110.1 GCA_028281485.1 Phycisphaeraceae bacterium | reverse complement strand
CCCGATCACCCCCGCTCCCCAGGCGCCTCAAACACGTCCAGATTCTCTACCTCCTCGGGCCCCAGCAACCCCAGCGCCAGCAGCGCGTTCATCGCCGCGGACTGCTCCGCCTCCTTCTTGTTCCCACCCCACGCCGAAGGATACCGCTGGCCGTTGATCTCCACGCACACCTCGAAACACTTGCTGTGGTCGGGCCCCTTCTCATCCAACAGGATGTACGTCGGCAGATCATTCAAATCACGCTGCGCATACTGCTGCAACGCGCTCTTGAAATTGTGCTGGTGCGCCGAAGCCTCCGCCTGCTCGATCGGCTCCGTCACGTACTTCATCAAAAAAGCACGCGCCGTATCCAGCCCCCCATCCAGGTAAATCGCCGCCACCACCGACTCGAACACCGCCGCCGACACACTCGACGGCAGGTCGTTCCGCCCCTCCATCCCCTTGCCCAGCTTCAAAAGCTCCGTCAAACCCATCGCATCGCTGACCATCGCGCAAACGCGACGACTCACCACGCTGCTCTTGATCTTCGTCAAGTCCCCCTCGCGCAGCTCCCCATAACGCTGGTACAGGAAATCGCACACCACGAAACCCAGCACCGCGTCGCCCAGAAACTCCATCCGCTCGTTGCTCTCCAGCGCATCATCCGCGCAAGACGAGTGCGTCAACGCCTCGATCAACAGCGAGCCATCACGAAAACGGTAGCCAAGGATCTCCTCAGCCCGTTCAATCAACTCAGTATGCTTCTCAGACATGGATCGATAACTCATTGTGACCGGGCGTGGGGTCAGCCAGTCACCCCGGCCCCAGCTCAATCTTCAAGCGCCGGCCCCCTCCGTCGGTGATACCTCAAAAGTAGACCTCACCCACACCAAAGTCAATCCGCATCCGGCCCAACAAACCCGCTTTCCCAAACCCCAAACCACGAACCCGCCCCTCGACAACCGCCCAACAATCCAGTAACATTCTCCACCTTTCCCACGAGCACCACGCCGGCCCCACAACACCCGGCAACGCTCAGGAAATGAACAAACCACACGCCACACACAAGTGGCAATGAAATCAAGAGGTTACGGCGATGGCGATTCACTACCCCAGACGCGTCAGCAAGATCAAGCGAGCCCGAAAGTTCGGCTTCCGCGCACGCATGAAATCCAAGAAGGGCCGGCAGATGCTCAACCGCCGCCGCCGCATCGGACGCACCCTCAACGTCCGCTGATCCTCCCCCCACACGATCCCACCAAGGCGTGCCCCATCAAGGCACGCCTTTTCTCTTGCCCCGCCACACCCCTCTGCCGCTACACTAATCCCAACATGAAACGACACCACGCACCGATCATCACCCTCTGCCTCGCCGCCGCCCTCGCCCTCGTCGCCTGCGACCGCCAGGCGACGCCCCCCGTCCAGATCACACCCGACGACCAACCCACACCCCCCATCACACAGACCACACCCGACGATCAGCTCAACACACTCCTCGCCGACCTGTCCCGCGCCATCGCCGCCGCCGCACCCGCCGCAGACTCACCCGCCGCCGCGCGCATCATCCAGCTCGGCCGATTCATCAACAACACCCCTTCCCCCGCCGCGCGCTTCGCCGCCTTCCGCACACAAACCCAGCGTCGCCTCGAAGCACTCGCTCCCAACCACAACCTCATCCTCTCCTCATCCACCACGCGCGTCGCCCCCTCCGCCTATCAGCTCCACGCCGCCGTCATGCCCCTCCAAGACAACGAGCTGCTCATCACCTGGACCCTCACCGGACCCGCCCACAACCAGACCCACACACTCCTCTG
>JANQJT010000072.1 GCA_028281485.1 Phycisphaeraceae bacterium | reverse complement strand
GCGTTGGTTGAAAAGGCCAGCTGGTCGCGTCGCATGGAGTCGTTACCTCATCCGGATCGGCTCCACACGGTACACGCCCCTGTCCACCCGCGTAAACCGCACACGATCCGTCGCCCGCAACCGATGCCGCCCCAGCCACGCCTTCCACACCCCACCGCGCAGCATCCGCTTGCCCCGATCGTACCGCACCGTCGCCCGCCCGCCGTCCATCTCCACCGTCACGTCCCCCCGCCGCGGCAGCCGATCCATCACGCCCCCCACCCGCACGTACCCCTGGCTGAAACACCCCCGCGTCAGTTCCACCTCGAATACGTCGTCACACGTCTCCGCCGCGTCGTCCGACAGCACGTACCACGCCGCCATGTGTTGCGCCGTGTAATCCGGCCGCTGCGTGCTCGGCTCGACCCGGTCGAACCAGATCAGCGTCACGTACCGCGTCCCCAACCGCTTGTCCGTCCAGTACGTCGGCGGCGCGCCGATCCAACGGTTGTACCGCTTGGCCAGGCGATCGATCTCGCTCGGGGACTCGATCTCCATCATCAGCACACGCCGCACGCGCGCCACCGCCACAAACGAGCCACCCGATCGCTTGAAATGAATCGTGTCACCCGGCGTGACCCGGCCGTACGGCGGGCGCGGCGACTTCGTCAGCCGGCTCTCGATCCGCTTGCGCCCATCGAGAATCATCCGGTCGTAAGGCGGTTGTATGATGGCCACGTGCCGCGCCATCGCGATCGCCCCCATGCTTGAATCGCCCCGAGCCTATCATCACCGCCCGCCGGCGTGAAGCGACGGGCCGGTCGCGATACAATACCCCCATGACCGACACACCCGATACCCAGGCCGCACCCACCGACACCGTCGACGCATCCCAGATCGCCCACTACGTCGAGGCGGTGCTCATGACCATCGACCGCCCCATCAACGCCGGCAAGATCGCCGACACCCTCGAGCTGGACACCCCCAAGCCCGTCACCGAGGCGATCAAGCAGCTCAACGCCGACTACGAAGGCTCCGACCGCACCTTCCGCATCGAGCAGGTCGCCGGCGGTTACCAGATCCTCACCCTCCCCGACTACAAACCCGTCCTCGCCCGCCTGCACCGCACCAAGGCCGACGCCAAGCTCTCCCCCGCCGCCCTGGAAACGCTCAGCATCGTCGCCTACCGCCAGCCCGTGCTCCGGGCCGACATCGAATCCATCCGCGGCGTCGCCTCCGGCGAAATCCTCCGCAGCCTCATGGAACGCAACCTCATCAAGATCGTCGGCCGCGCCGACGAGATCGGCCGCCCCATGCTCTACGGCACGACCAGGCGATTCCTCGAAATCTTCGGTCTGGCCTCACTCAAAGACCTGCCCAAGGTCGAGGAGCTTCAAAAACCATGACACGCATCTTCCCCGCCGCCGCTCTGTTGATCACCACGCTGGCCTGCGCCGCCGGCTGCGAGAGCCAGTACGTCCTCGAAGGCCGCGTCGTTGAAGGCGCATACGGTGACGCGATCGTTGTCGACGCCGACGACCCGCGACTGGCCGGTCCGCCCATCGAGTACGCCGCGCTCCAGCTCACGCTCGACCCGCGCTCGCTCGGCCGCGAGAACATCGGCCGAACCGTCTCCGGGCAGGACGGCACGTTCTCGCTGCCGCTAGACGACGTCTTCGGCGCGGGCTTCCTCGAACACGAGGTCCGCCTCATCAGCCGCGCGGAAAAATACCAGTCCGCCGAGGGCTTCTTCATCCTGCCCTCTTCGAGCAAGCGCATCCTGGTCATCATGGCCAAGGGCAAGGACACCCGACCCGCCGAGGACAACCCCTACCAGCGCGCCATCGAAGACGCCGACCGGATGGGACGCTGACCCAACCCTTATGGTTCCCGATCGATCACGACGGTCGTCACGCTCTGCGCCGGCAGTTGAACGCCGTCCAGCGTGACACCCTTGCGCTCCGCCAGGTCCGCGGCGTCGCTGGTCGTGTAAGCCGTGACCGTCTTGCCCTTGAGATTGTCCAGGGACACGCCCGCGTCCTGCGTCTGGCCAGAGTTGTTGATCAGCACACACACCACGCGGCCCGACTCGGCATCGCTGAACGCCGCGACACGCACGTCTTTATTTGACGAACTCGCCTCGACACGCCGCATCCCCGGCCGAACGAATCGGCTGAAGTTGGCCATCGCCCACAACCGCTTGGGCACGACGATCTCTCGCTCGCCCGGGTTGATGTAGATCAGCCCGTCTCGATAGTCGTACTTCGACACCGCGATCCACGCCTCCCACGACACCACGCCGCCGAGCACAAAGTCTTCCCACATCACGTTCGCCTGGTGCATCGCCGAATCCATACCCACGTCACGCCCCCGCCGCATCTGGCACCACTCGGTCATCGCCAGTTTCACCTGCGCGCCACGCGACCGGAGCATCTGCACCATCGCCACGCGGTCGTCAGCGTCCGACCAGTACGAATGAATCCCGATCTTATCCATCGCTTGCGACAGCACCGCGTCTTCAAGGATCGCACGCACGTACGCGCGCGCCCCGCCGCCCTCCCACGCCCCGGACTCCGGCCCCTCCAGCTCGATCGGCAACCCACGCCGCTCGATGTCGCCCGCCACCACGCGCAACACGTCGACCACCTGCCGCGGGTTGTAGTGCGCCCCCTCCTGCGAACGCCCATCCTCGCCCCAGCGCCACTGCGGCTCGTTGATCGGGCTCACCGATACGTACGGCAGACAAAGCTCCTGCCGCCAGTGATCCGTGATGTCCAGCAGGTAACGACTGAACGCCGCGTAGTTCTCCGGCGGGAGGTTGTTGCCGCCGTTCGGCCCGCCGCTAACCAGCCCGTTGCGCGTCAGCCGCGCCGGCGGGCTGTTGGCGAAAAACACGAAACGCTCGGCCCCGCGCCGACGCACCTCACACAAGACACGGATCGCGTTGGCGTCTCGGCTCCAGTCGTACTTGCCCGGCGACACCTCGAACGTCTCCGCACGCCGCCACGGATCGCGGATCGTGTCGTCCCCGCCTGCGCCGATGTTGAAACGGTACATCGTCAGCGCCGCGCCCGTGTCGGTGTAAAGCAGGTCGAGGATCGCGTCCCGCTTCTCGTCCGGCCAGCCGCCCACGTCCTGCGCCCACCACGCCCCCGAGGCGCCGAAGCCCTCGATCGTCTGGTTGACCTGCGTCGGATCGATGGTGACCGTCATCGCGTTCTGCCCCGTCGCGCAGGCCGGCGAAGCCGTCGCCAGCGCGCACAACCCAATCGTGATCCACCTGGAAAGCCGCATGTCACACTCCCGTTTGCATGCAAGATTACTGCGTCAGCCCTTCATGCCCGTCGTCGCGATCCCCTCGATGAAGGTCCGCTGAGCGATGAAGAACAGGACGACGATCGGCAACACAATCAACACCGACGTCGCCATCAGGTAATGCCATTCCGCCCCGGTGTGCTGGCTCTGGTAGGCCTGCAAACCCAACACCAGCGTGTACTGTTCCTGGTTCTGCAGGTAGATCAGCGGACCGAGAAAATCGTTCCACACCCACATGAACGTAAACAACGCCACCACCGCCAGCGCCGGCCGGCTCAGCGGCAAAACGATCCGAAGAAAGATGCCCAGCTCGCTGCACCCGTCGATCCGCGCCGCCTCGGACAGCTCGTTGGGGATCGTCTTGAAGAACTGGCGCAGCAGGAAGATGTTGAACGCCGAGCCGAACCACATCGGCACCCACAAGGGCTTGAACGTCCCCAGCCACGTACCCAGCTGGTTCTCACCCATCCACTTGAACATCGAGAACATCGGCACCATCAGCACCGGGAACGGGATCATCATCGTTGACAGCATCACCACGAACAGCACGCCGCGCCCGCGGAACTTGATCTTCGCAAACGCGTACGCCGCCAGCGAGCTGCCGAACAGCGAACCGATCACCCCCAGCGCCGCGATCACCAGCGTGTTCCGCATGAACAGCGGGAACTTCATCTGGTCGTGGCGGACCACCTCCTTGTAGTTGCTCCACTGCGGCACCGCCCGGTAGCGCAGCTCCGAAACCGGCACCACCCGCAGCTCCCCGAACTCACCGCCCGGCAAACGCTCGCGCACCTTCGCCCAAGGCCGGTCCGGCGTCGCGTCCACCGTCTGCAACAGCTCGTACCCCTCGTGCAGCATGTCCGGCAGGATCACCTGCGAATAACTCGTGCCCACCGGTCGCACCAGGAGACAGGTGATGTCCAGGTCGTCCGCCTCGCGATCCACCGCCACCCACGCACCGTCGATCTGAGCCTCGCACTGCTGCGGCACCAGCGTCGGGCTCGGCGCCATCAGCTGATCCTTCGGCTTCAGGCTCGTCGAGATCATCCACGCGAACGGCGCCATGAACACCAGACAAACGCCCAGCAGCAGCGCATGGATCACCGTCTTGCGCATCAGCGAGACCGGTCGGCCCTGGTGCGCCTTGCGTTTGAGCGTCGCGTTGTCGCCAGCCTCGGTCGCCAAAACCTATTCTCCCTGGTAGTGCACCCATCGCTTGCTGGTCCAGAACGCCAAACCCGTCAGCACGAGAATGATCACAAACATGATCCACGCCATCGCGCTGGCGTAGCCGAACTCGTGATACTGGAACGCCTTGTCGTACAGGTACATCGTCAACACGTAGGTCGATTCACTCGGCCCGCCATTCGTGATCACGTACGGCTGCAGGAAGTACTGCACCGTGCCGATGATCGCGATGATCAGGTTGAAGAAAATCACCGGCGAGATGCACGGCAGCGTCACGTGCCACAGCTTCGACCACGCCCCCGCCCCGTCGATCTCAGCCGCCTCATACAAAGACGCCGGCACGTCCTGCAAACCCGCCAGGTAGATCACCACCGTGTGACCCACCCCCCAAACACTCAGCAGCGCCAGCGACGGCATCGCCATCGCCTCGCTGCCCAGCCAGTCCGGCCCGTCGATCCCGATCTTCGCCAGCATCGCGTTCAGCACGCCGTCCTGCGAATCGGCAAACAGCAAAAACACCATCGCCGCCGCCATGATCGGGATGATCGACGGCAGGAAGATGATCGTGCGATAGATCGATAACCCCGCGACGCGCGTGTTCAACAGCAGCGCCAGCCCCAGCGACACGATCATCATCGCCGGCAGCGAAAGCAGCGCAAAGTACCCCGTGTTTTTCAATGACTTCCAGAACAGCGCATCGCCGTACCCACCCGACCCGTCCGGCTCCCACAGCAGCTGCGCGTAGTTGTCCGCCCCGACATACGCCGGCTCGTCGTACAGCGGGTACACCGACAGCGAGTAGTAAAACGACAGCCCGATCGGCAGCGCCATAAACGCCACGAACCCGATCAGCCACGGCGACAGAAACGCCAGCCCCTTCAGCGTGTTGTGGTCTTTCAACGCCATGCTCAGCCGCCCGCCTCCCGCTTCGCCTCACGCTTGGCCTGGCTGGCGAAGAAGCGGTCCAGCGAGCGCTGCAGCTTCTCCTGCGAATGACGCAACGCGTCCTCCGGCGTGTTGCTCATCATGTACACCTTCTGCACCAGCTTCTCCATGTCGTTGCGCAGCTCCGGCAGGATCGGAATGTCCGGCCGCAGCCCCACGTGCGGGCTCATCGCCACACGCTCGTACACATCGATGTAGGGATTCAGGTTCTTCTTGTAAAAGTCATCGCTCACCTCGCGGAACGGCGACGGCATGCCCACCCCCGTGCACAGCCGCTCCATCACGCGACGCTCGTTGACGTACATCACGAACTCGAAGGCTTCCTGCGAATGCTCCGCACCCCGCGGGATGATCAACACGTTCGCGCTGGCGTAACCCACCACCTTCTCGCCGTCCAGGCTCGGGAACGGCGCCGCGCCCCAGACGTAGTTGTCCTTGCGGTCGGCCAGCGGCGAGTCCTCGCTCATCTCCACCGCCTTGCTCACGCGCCAACGATTGCCCTTCGGGTTGTAATCCTCAAAGCTCGTCGTCACCCAGGGCCCGCTGAAGAACATCGCCAGCTTGCCCGCCACGAACGGATCACGCGCCGCGATCGTCTGGTTCACCCCGCCCTGGAAGGCGTTGATCATGTCCAGCCCGTACCGCTCGGTGTAGCCACGGATCCAGGTGTACATGTGGCGCATCTCGGGCGTGTCGTATTGCATCCGGTTCGTCTGCGGATCGTAAAACCGCCCGTCAAACGCAAAGACGATATACCCCGCCAGCCACGCCGGATACGAAGGCATGTAACCCGCGGTGACGATCCGCCCGTCCTCGATCTCATAGAGAATGTCCGCGTAGCGATCGAGCTCGTCGATCGTCCGTGGCGCTCGGTTCGGGTCCAACCCCGCCGCCCGCAGCTCATCGGCCTTGGCGGCGAACAATTCCTTGTTCCAGTGCAACGCCGTCACCCAAGGCGTCGTGCACAGCGCGTACAACTCCCCGTCGTGACTGCACGCCTCCCAGAAGATCGGCTTGTACGACTCGCGCAGCTGCTCTACCGTCACACGCTTCTCGGGCGCAACCCATTCGTTGCGCTCCGCCAACAGGTCTTCAAAAGATCGCAACGCCCCCAGCTCACCCATCGACGGGATCGTGTAATCCCACACCCCCGCAACCTCCGGCGGCACGTCCGCGCTCGTCGCCAGCAACACCTTCATGTCCACACCGCTCACGCCCAGGTACTCCACCCGGATGAGCTTCCCCTCGGCGTTGCGACGCCGCTCGGCGTTGAACCGGTCAACGATCTGCTGCATCACCCGCGCTTCGTTGCCCCCGCCCCACTTCTCCCAATAACGGATGACGACCACGCCATCTTCAGACGGATCGATCTGCGGGCGCGGCCCGATCGCTAAAAACAACAACGCCCCCGCCAACAACGCCCCGAGCAGAATCTTGCGTATCCACCCCATAGACCAAGTGCCCTGTCGATGATGCCTCATCACCTAGTGATCGATGCGAAACGCATCGTAACGCAGTTCACATGAACCGCCAACGCACGCGCGATTGAAACGACAACCGGTAACACACTCCACGTGACCTCTCAGACGCAAACCGGCGATCCGTTCTTTCACCATTCGCAACCTCATACACCGTATCGATGCTTCCCCTTCGAGGTCCCAGCAACGCGTGCCCATCAAACGTGTTCCAAAACCTTCCCAATCGTTACGCATCACCCGTATTGGCGGGGAAAACCAGCCGGGACCCGGAGGTGTCGCATATCAAAACAATTGACTCTTTGATCTGACCGAAAGCCCTCCCGAGTCGCATTTACCGAGAACCCGCGACGCAATGACTAACAATCGGGGCCGCATATTGAAACTTTAATGACGCAATAACAAACATTGCCTTGTCTATGGCGACACCCTACCTTGTGCTACCTTACTGAAGGATAAACCGTTTTGGGTTCGTCTCCGTGTACACGCTACACACACGGACCCTCTTCGAGAGACAAACCGATGAACAAGTTTTACGCCGTGGTTGCCGCAGCACTGACCGGCCTCACGATTTCCCACGCCCTTGCGACTTATCCCGTGGTCCGCCCCCAGCGCGCCAACCCCGCGCCGACCAGCGGCCGGTACCACATCCACGTCGACCAGGATCAACAGGTCGTCTGGGGCATGGGCTTCGAGATCCAAAGCGACTCGATCGCCTCCGGCAACGCCGGCCTACCCGAGTCGCGCACCAGTGTCCCCCACGACCTGACCCCCTCGGAAAGAAAACGCTTTGCCAAAGAGATGCTCACCGGCTTCCGCTACTGCCGACTGGCCGGCGGTCTCTACTGGCGCGGCACCGATCCCCAAGGCAAGCACATGCAGCCCCGCTGGCCCGAGCAGCTCGAAGAAATCCGCCAGATGATGCAAGACGGCGGCGTCGAAGGCCTCAGCTTCGAATACTGGTCGCCCGCTCCCTACTGGAAAGCCAATAGCCAGTACACCAACCGCGGCGGCGGCCCCAACACCCTCCGCTGCTTCGGCCCCGACTTCAAAGACGACCCCGCCTACAAGGGCGATGTCGACGCCTTCCTCAAGGACTTCGCCGAGGCCTGCGTCCGTGACGTCCAAACCCTCCAGAACGCCGGCTTCACCGTCAGCAAGTGGGGCCTGCAGAACGAGCCGTGGGTCAGTCAGACCTACTCCTCCTGCCGCTACACCATCGAAGACTACGGCCGAACCTTCAGGGCCGTCGCCCCCGCCATCCGGAAACACGACCCCTCGATCATGATCCTCGCCGACACCGCCTGGGGCACGCCTCGCTTTATCGCACCCGTCATGAAAACCAACGACGCGATGTACGTCGACGCCCTCGTCGTCCACGCCATCGGCGACGACTCCAAGCGCGTCCCCGCCAACTTCCGCGGCACCCGCGCGATCATCGAACAACAACTGCCCCTGTTCCAAAACGAATACGAGTACCTGCAGGGCCCCGCCTCGCGTGACCGCTGCCACAACACCGTGCAGAACATCATGAACTGGTACCAGCTGGCCGAATCGCCCACGTGGTACTGGATCCACGCGCTCAAGCCCTTCAAGAACGCCGAGGCCAGCGGCTACTCCCTCGGTTTCTGGATGCCGGTCGACAAGGACTACGACATCACCCACCAGGCCTCCGCCGGCCCCAGCGCCGCCGCCGCACGCAACAGCGACAAGTACGAGATCACCAAGGCCCCCGAGAAACTCATCGGCTCCTACGCCGTCACCATCAACCGCGGCGACGGCAACAAGCCCGCCCCCCGCTACACCTTCTCGATCAACAACCGCTGCGAGGTCTACCTGCTCGTGCACGACCGCGGCAAACCCAATATCCCCGCCGGATGGGAAAAGACCGACCTCACCGTCGAGTGGGAAGGCCAATACTCCGACACCGTCTACCGCAAGGTCTTCGAGCCCGGCGCCGTCACCATCCCCGGCCACGACGGCCTCGACGACGGCGGCTGGTACGGCATCCCCAACGCCGCGCTCGTCAACGACATCTCCGGAAAGACCACCGTCGTGAAAATCACCGATCTGCCCGAGTCCGGCCGGTTCTCAGAAGTCAAGAAAGACGACGACGCCAAGCAATTCACCGATCTCAAACCCGGCCACTGGACCTGGAACAATTACAACTGGCACGCCGTCGTCGGCTTCCTCCGCCACATGCCCTGGGACTCCACCGTCGTCAAGATCACCGAGGACCGCTTCGATCACGACATGCGCATCCTCGCCTACAAGCGACCCGACGGAAAACTCGTCGTCGTCGTCTCCAACCGCAGCTTCGCCGACTACACCTTCAACATCAACACCGGCCTCACCTCGAATGCCGAGTTCACCGGATACCGATATACCCCCGATGAAGCAGGGGAAAACTTCATGGGCGTGCCCATCGGCACCCTACAAGGGCAAACCATCTCGCCGAAGGTTCCCGATCTCGCCTGGGAGTTCTGGGTCCAGCAGTAAACGCTATAAACACCTCACTGTTAAAAGTTAACCAATCATTCATTCTCTTCGCACCCCCCTGACGATACACTCATAGCAAGCCAGCAAACACAACGGAGGGACCCATGGAAAGCTCACGCGACACCCACGCCAACCGGTCGATCCACAGCGCGATATATAGCCTCGCCCTGCTGCTCGCCGCCGCTTTGCCCGCCGCCGCACAAACCGAGAACTTCACCGTCACCGTCTCGCGCGCCGCCTACGACACCGGCCCCGGCGGTCTGTTCGTCGACGACACCTTCGACACCGACACCGACTTCGGCCCACTCATCGACATCGGCGCCTCCGCCATCACCGATCCCCTCGACGTCGACGACGCGCTCGGCTGGTGGCGCGGCGTCGGAGACACCGCCACCGAAACCGGGGGTCTCACCGGCGGCGCCGACAGCAAACTCCAGTTCGTCCTCTCCGGCGACCGCTTCGATGACGACAACTACGCCACGCGAGACCTCCGCATCGATTCCGTCTGGGCCCCCTACGTCGGCACCGAGTCCACGATCGAGGTCGCGTTCGAGAGCTTCGACTTCGGCTCCGACACACCCAACGTCGCCTACGGCTTCAACGTCGAAATCGAAAACCCCGCACTCGAAGTCACCTTCTCCGTCTCCGGCACATGGTTCACCGGCACCTACGGCAATCAGACCTTCGACCACGGCCTCGCAATTCAAATGCTGGCTGAAAACGACAGCACCGGAGAATCCCTCTATGACAGCGGACTGACTTTCATCAGCGGAACCTTCACCCCGACTCCGCCCCAGGTCGCTCTCGGCATGGAACTGATCGCCGTCTCCGGCGACACACAATTCACCGGCTGGTACTCCATCGCCACCGGCCTGCCCGAAATCATCGACACCACCACCGTCTCCGGCATCGAGATGCTCAGCTATACCCAGACCGAACCCGGCTTCGGCGTCGACTTCCAGTACGTCCCCATCCCCGGCGACTTCGATTTCAGCGGCGCCATCGACTCGGGCGACATCGACGCCCTGTTCGCACGCGACGGCCAATTCGTCACCGACTCCAACCGGATATACGACCTCATCGGCGACAACTTCATCAACGCCACCCCCAACTCCCTCGGCTCTGACACGGACATCCTCGTCAAGCTCCTGCTCAACACCGAGTACGGCGACGCCAACCTCGATGGCGCCATCAACCCCTCCGACCTCGCCCCCCTCACGCTCAACTGGCTCGGCTCCGGCAAGGGCTGGGCCGATGGCGACTTCAACGGCGACGGCCTGGTCAACCCCACCGACCTGTCCACCCTCACACTCAACTGGCTCTTCGACAACGGCGCCGCACCCACCCCCATCCCCGAACCGACCTCCCTCGCCCTGCTCGCGCTCGCCAGCCTGGCACTCATGCGCCGCAGACGCTGATTTAGTTTTCATACACACATCACAGCGCTGTCACCATGGCGCGAACAGAATAGCCACCTTAAGGTTTTATTTTCTTGCTGTGACATCTAGTTGGCCTTACACTACCCGCACACGATATCCGGATAGGTTCCGGGCCAATTTTTCCGATCAGGTAAAGGATGACATCATGACTCAGGGGAAACTCTCGTCCAGCGTGGCTCTGCTATCGCTAGGGTTGTTTGTGTTTGGCGCCAATCAAGCGTCGGCCGTATCCACCGACACGTTCACAGGTAATTCGCTGGGTGAAATGCCTTCGAGTGCCCAGCGAACCCAGAACGCCCTCCCTCCGGACCTGTCGGGGGCCGTGGGATCGAATCACATCATGGAAATGAGCGAACTCGGCCTGAGCTTCTATAACAAGTCGGGCACACACATCAACATCACAGACGGCGGTGTTTCTCTGGGCGATACCGTGCAACTCAACACCTTCTGGAGCAAGGTGCTCGACCAGGGCCTAACGGAGCGGATCGAGAACCCCCGAACGCTTTACGACTCGGCATCGGATCGCTGGTACGCCGTTTCAATTCCACAGCGCAATGCGGCGGGCTCTCGCGTTTTCGTCGCGTCCTCAACCGGCTCTGATCCCACAGACTTGAATAATTGGGAAGGCGCCATCATCGATCCCAACGACGGCGACACCGGATTCGGAACGGCTTTCCCTGCCGTAGGCATGAATGCGGATGGGCTATATATCGCAGTGGACATGTGGAAACCGGATCCCGAAACCGGCAACAGCACCGGCTGGGACCATACCAACCTGATTGGCGTATCGAAGGTCGCCAATCCAGCAGCCGGTCAGTCGGGCCTGGATTTCACGAATCCCGCCATCAAGACCACGATGAACAATATCCCTAGCGACACGGCTGATCCATATACCGATTTCATGAACCAGCCCGCGGTTGATCTGAATCATGGATCAGGATCACTCCCCATGCTCTCGGCGAACTTCAATCCTTCCGAGCTCAAGGCCGGAGGACATGAATCAACAAGCGTGGTTATTAAACAGATTGCCGCAGATTTCCTGACAACTCCGACAAAGCCCTCAAGCACCGTTCTCGACGCGACGGTCACAGACCGCTTCCAAGCCCCTGCCGCAGCTCAACAAGGCTCCTCAAATGAGCTGTATGCGAATCCGCCAAGCTTCTTCAGCCATGTGGTCAAGCAAGGAGACTCGATCTGGGGTATCCGCGGCGTCAAGGGTGGTAATAACCAGGCGGCCCTGGAGTGGATGCAGTTTGACGTATCCGATCCGAGTAACCCCACTCTCTTACAATCTAACCTGATCGAGGACAACGATCGCGACTACTACCATGGGTCCCTGACTGTCAATGAGTACGGCGACGTGGTCATCGGATTCTCGGCATCCAGTAACTCAGAACACGCCAGCGCGTACGCCGTTGTCGGCCACTCGGATAGCGATGGAAACACCACGTTCGGTAGCCCGATTCTGCTGAAAACCGGGACAGACCCATTCGATCTTGGTCAAACAAGCGACACTACGACATTGTATCGCTGGGGGGATTACACCACGACCGTGCTCGATCCGGATGATCCGTTTACATTCTGGACATTCACGGAGTACGCAGAAGACAAGACTTCGCTTTCCACAGGAGGCGATGAATATCCTTCGGATGATGGCAATTGGGGGGTTGCGATCTCAAAGATCGATCTGAAGGAGCAGAAACAGATCACCGGCTGGACGGGGCCGTTCAACGCACCGGACTGCGTGACCGTGCACAACGGCGCAGGTAGTAATATCGGTACCGCCGTTGACGGCAACTACACAATCCGCTGCCTTACCGTAAGCGGCGCCACGCATGACATGACGCTCAACATCAACAATCCCACCTACGGCTTGAACGTCATCCAAGACACCACGATTAAAGATCACGGAATCCTGAATGTAGATAATGGCTCGTTTGCATCCGGCAGCCTGACGATCGAAACCGGCGGCGAGGCGCGATTCGCGATCGATTCCGTCACGATCGAGACGGATGTGGTCAATGACGGCTCGCTGGACCTCGGCGACAACGATGCGGGCCAAGTGCTTTCAATGGACAACTTCACACAGGGCACCGTTGGTGAGCTGGTGATTAGCCTTGATGCCAACGACGCTGAAGACCAACTGGTGGTCACCGGTGACGCCGTGTTATCCGGCAACCTGGTTCTTGATTATGTTTCCGCGGGCACTCCGAGCCACGATGAAGAATGGGAGATCCTGGACGTAGGCGGACTTGTGACCGGTGAGTTTAATACGATTGATTGGGGAGGCCACATCATCATCGATGAGGTGCGGTATGGGCTTGCCGTGACATATCCAGACGAACAAGAGAATGCCGGCGGCCCACTCAAGGCAGGCTACAATGACAACAAGGTGCACGTCGCGGTTGCCCTGCTGGGTGACGCGAATCTTGACGGCACGGTGAGCCTGCTCGATCTGGATATCTTCGGTGTCAACTTCGGCCAGCCAGGAAGCTGGGCTCAGGGTGATTTCAATGGAGACGGCCAGG